>JBBRMC010000256.1:0-5578 GCA_038231055.1 Leptolyngbyales cyanobacterium | reverse complement strand
TCCTATGAATACTTCCCTAGTTCACGCCTTTTTTGTGGGTCGAGCAATCGCCGAAATTGCTTACGAACAGCTAGAAAATGGGGTTACCAATGCCCTCAGTGAGTTGGGCAAATTTGATGCCGAGCAGAGAGAAAACTTAAGGACATTTGTTGAGCAGGTTGCTGAACGGGCAGCCCGTGAAGAAGAAATTGCGACGCAGGCGAGAACCACCTCGACTGGGGTGCGTGTAGAGTCTCAAACTGAAGACTTGCAAGCCACGATCGACGACCTTCGCGCCGAAATTGCTCAACTTAGATCAGCCCTACAAAGCTATCGCAGTCGTTCTATCTGAAGAACACTACGCTTAAGATCGAGCCATATCAGCCCTATTTAGTTGGAAAGTCGAGTGTCTGTCCCTCCAAATGACTCCCCCATACCTCAGCGTTTGCACAGCGACATTCTCATAGAAGCGGCGGAGCCAGTCATGGGTGCTGATCTCCACGATCGCCATGAGCCTCTTCCCCATACTTCTGTAGAGTCGCCTCTCGCAATAGCTGACAAAACCCGTCAATCAATGGGAAAACCCCACTCCGCAAAAGCCTATCGCTGGAGTCGAGAAAACTATTCACGTCGGGGTCGCTTTATCGACATTTGGGCATTTGTGCTCAAGTTGATTGGGGCGAGATGGCTCTATAAAAAGTCGTGGAGCTATCAGGGCGGCATCTCAGACGGAAAAAAGGCGGCGAGACGTAGGAGCTTAGCGATCTGGATTCGCGAGACGCTGCTAGATCTCGGACCCACTTTTATCAAAATAGGGCAGCTTTTCTCGACTCGCGCTGACTTGTTTGCGCCAGAATTTGTTGAAGAGTTATCTAAACTGCAAGACCGCGTTCCGGCGTTTAGCTATGAGCAGGTCGAATCGATCATTGAGCAAGACTTGGGTAAGTCGATCGAAGAACTCTTTCGCAGCTTCGATCCGATTCCGCTAGCTGCTGCTAGTTTAGGGCAGGTTCATCGAGCGCAACTACACTCTGGCGAAGAGATTGTTGTCAAAATTCAGCGTCCCGGACTTCGTCAACTCTTTGAGATTGACTTGCAGATTCTTAAGGGCATCACTCGCTATTTTCAAAACCACCCAGAGTGGGGCAAAGGGCGTGACTGGCTTGGCATCTATGACGAGTGCTGCAAGATTTTGTGGGAAGAAATCGACTACCTCAATGAGGGGCGCAACGCAGACACCTTCCGCCGCAACTTCAGAGGCATGGATTGGGTAAAAGTGCCGCGCGTCTACTGGCGTTCTACCTCCCCTCGAGTGCTGAGCCTAGAATATGCACCGGGCATTAAAATCAGCCACTATGAAGCCTTAGAAGCCGCCGGACTTGATCGGAAAGAACTTGCCCAAATGGGTGCTAGAGCCTATCTCCATCAATTGTTGGACAATGGCTTCTTTCACGCCGATCCTCACCCTGGCAACATTGCAGTCAGTCCCGATGGCTCTCTAATCTTTTATGACTTTGGCATGATGGGGCAAGTGCAAGCCATCACGCGCGAGAAGTTATTAGATACTTTCTTTGGAGTGGCGCAAAAAGATGCCGATCGAGTGGTTGAGTCTCTGGTTGCATTAGGGGCATTGGCTCCCACTGACGATATGGGACCCGTGCGGCGATCGGTACAGTTCATGCTAGACAACTTCATGGACAAGCCCTTCGAGGATCAGTCTGTCAGCGCCATCAGCGACGATTTATACGAAATTGCCTACGACCAGCCATTTCGCTTTCCGGCAACGTTCACATTTGTGATGCGAGCTTTTTCCACCTTAGAAGGGGTGGGTAAAGGCTTAGACCCAGACTTCAACTTTATGGAGGTTGCAAAACCTTTTGCAATGCAACTTATGACTAATGGAAATTCCTCCTCCGAAACAGGGAGCCTGTTGAACGAATTAAGCCGTCAAGCGGTTCAAGTCGGCAGCACTGCCTTTGGGTTACCCCGTCGCATTGAAGACACCTTAGATAAATTGGAGCGAGGCGATATCCGCGTTCGAGTGCGATCAACCGAAAGTGATCGCATTCTACGACGAATCAGTGGCGTGAACATGGGCACGAATTACACACTGCTAACCTGTGCATTCACAGTTTCTGCAACTATTTTGTTTGTAAATCACTATCTGTGGATCGCGATCGCGATGGCAGCCGCCGCCCTTGCTGCCGCGATCGTGCTAATCCGGTTATTGATTAAGCTCGATCGTTATGAACGAATGCCTTAAACTAAAATGTCTCTAACTATTCTCGCTCAGTCATGAAATGCCTCTTCACCGGGATGACGGATACGGGTTTAGTCCGTGCTGTCAACCAAGATGCCTATCATCTTGACTCAGATGGGCGGTTTTTTATCGTGGCAGATGGCATGGGCGGTCACGCAGGTGGGCAAGAAGCCAGTCGTCTCGCGACGCAAGCTATTCAGTCGTGTTTAGAGGCTCATTGGAGCGCAGAAATTTCTTCGCAGGATTTGTTGGAGAAATCTCTGTTAGAGGCAAATCAAGCGATCTTACATGACCAAAGGCAGCACCTAGAACGATCGGATATGGGGACTACGGTTGTCGTGGTGATCTTTCGAGATGAACAACCTTTATGTGCTCACGTCGGTGATTCTCGGCTTTACCGTTTGCATGGAGCAAAACTAGACCAAATCACAGAAGACCACACTTGGGTAGCACGGGCAATGCGTCTAGGCGAAATCACTCCCGAACAAGCGCGGACCCACCCGCTACGTCACGTTCTTGCTCAATGCTTAGGGCGAGAAGACCTTCAGCAAGTTGATGTCAACTCTCTATCTGTGCAACCCGGCGATCGCCTTCTGCTTTGCAGTGATGGCTTAACTGAAGAGCTTTCTGATCAACTGATTACAAATCAACTCAAGTCGATTCGAGTCGGTGAAAAAGCTGCCTCTGCCCTGATTAATGCTGCAAAAGATCATGGCGGGCGAGACAACATTACAGTGGTGATTTTGACCATAAAAGGGGCTGAGCCGCAGTGACTATTAGCGTGTTTTCACTAAAAATGTTTGGCTGGAACATCTTGAGAAGATCTAATCAGGCATCTGCTGAATAAAGGATTTCCCTAATCAATAAGTCCTTTCTTTGTCATAATTGCTACAAAAATTTGTCAATCTGTGGCAATACCCGCCGTTTTAAAGGTCACTTCCAAGGAGGTATGAGGAGCTGTCTGAAATTAAGCCGAGTGGGGTATGGCTGTTTTGTCAAACAGTTGTTATCTTTTGTAATAACAAGGGATAGATTGATCGATTCATTGGGTACCTTTGAAAAATCAATCAAGTCCGATGAGAATCTACTCACGGATTCCCAAACCGACGATTCTCTGACTGACCTACTCTCTCTCTCTTACATTGGAGTGTGTTATGAACCAACCTGTAGAACTGTCTCTGGAACAAAAATTCAGCATCCGATCGTTTGAAACCCAGGTCGAAAAGATGAGCCATGAGCAAGCTCAAGACTTTTTGATCAAGCTCTATGAGCAGATGGTTATGCGTGAAACAATGTATCGTCATTTTCTTAAGCATCAGTGGGGCTTAGAGCCAGGTCCCCAAATGCCATAGACCGACTGGCTTAAATGATTGGGCGACCTCAATCTCCTGCTTTGTTCTAAGCTAGAAAAAAGCCTGGGTGCCGGGGCGTTCAGCCAATCTGATTTCAATTAGCAAACTTGCAACGTTCATCATTTCGTGAGTCGCTTCTCCTCACAGTGACTCTCTTACACTTTGAATATCTCTCTAGCTCAGCTTCAGAACTGGTTCGCGTAAAGATGAACGATCGATAATTCTTGCGATCGTCCTTTCGGCGACTAGGGTTCTAAGCTATCTTCTGTGAATAGTTCGCGGAGAACTTAGCAGCCGTTTCAGTGCACCTGATAGCGCATTCCAGGTAGTTGTGAAACGAGTCCCAACATTTCTAACTGTAGCAAGGCTCCTGAAACCGAACCTGCTGCCATTCCAGTTTGCTGCACGATCGCATCAAAAGCAGCCGTGTCTACGTCAGCGGTTTTAAGGATTGTGCTGACCGATTGCAACACTTGACTCAATTCTGCACTCAGATCAATCAGTGACAATTGAGTTGCCTCCAGGGTTGGGTAGTCTAACTGAGGCATCGCCCCCAGCATTTCTAGTAATTCTGCCTCTCCTAAAATCATTTGTGCGCCTTTGCTGATTAAGGTCAGGCAGCCTTTTGATTTAAGGTTATCTAAACTGCCAGGAAGCGCGTAGACATCGCGCCCATAGTCATTGGCAAGATATGCGGTAATCAGAGCACCTGACTTTGCAGGCGCTTCAATCACCAACACGGCTCGACTCAAACCTGCAACGATTCTGTTGCGACGAGGAAAGTGGGTTCGATCGGGCTGTGTCCCTGCTGGATATTCGCTCAGGGCTAATCCGTTTTCTAGCACGTCTTGATAGAGCTGGCGATTTGCCCAAGGGTAAACTACATCAACTCCTGTTCCCAGCACAGCAACGGTTTTGCCTCCAGATTCAATGCAGTGGTGGTGAGCTTCGGTATCGATGCCATCGGCTAAACCAGACACGATGACAAAGCCATTTTGTGACAAAGTTGAGCTAAGTCTGCGCGTCCAACGTCTGCCATATTCTGAAGGAAAACGGGTTCCTACGATCGCGATCGCGGGCAAGTTCCCTAGATCTTTCACCAGTTTGGAATCACCCTGGTAATACAAGACAGGCGGCGGGTCTGGGATTTCTCTTAATAATCGAGGATAGTCAGTATCGGCAGGAGTCCAAAAACGCTTATTCTTTTGTTGGTGTTGTTGCAGCAAGCGATCGGGCTGACACTTATCTCGCTCTGGCAAAAGCTCCTGCACCGTTTGACTGCCGATGCCCTCAACTTCCATTAACTCTTTTGGGCTGGCTTCCCAAGCTGATGCCAAACTTCCAAAGTGCCGATATAGTCGCTTAATCAATACCGGACCAATACCCGGAATTTGCGACCACGCTAGCCAAAACGCACGTTCCTCCAATTTCCCGACCTCACCGCCAATGGGATTCTGAGTCAAGTGTTCCCTTTATTGGAGCGTGATGACTCTTGGAGTCACTATCAAAATTGATTGATCATCACCCTTGCTCAGAGTGCGATGAACCACAAGCTCGATTGTTTTCAGGTGAATCGCCCAATATTCTTGAATACCAGCCAACCGGTGATAATAATCACGCGATCGCTGACTCCAAAGTCGTGATTGTCCTACGCCAACCCTTAACTCTCTAGACCCTGCCGCTCTTTTTTGAGATATTCAAACACGCTCTTATCTCCAATATCGGGCGGGATGGGCTGAATCACTTTACGGACTGCAAATACCACAAACAGAACTGCCCAGATTCCTAACAAAGCTTGTTCCCATTGAAGCGATAACAGACCTGTCAAGTGTCCTAAAAGTAGAACAGGAATGAGAGGAGTCAGTAACTTTGTTTCTAAGCGATCGAAGCAAAACGCCTCTTTAAAGAAAATTCCGGTCAAGGCAGCAAAGCCAAAGCCGACTCCCAGAATGGTCAGTGGGTGGTTATAGACGTGGAGTGCAAGCGG
>JBBRMC010000255.1:0-5599 GCA_038231055.1 Leptolyngbyales cyanobacterium | reverse complement strand
TAGAGTTAGCAGAGAGAAAAGTGCGGCGATCGTGGGATAACGATTTCTTCGGACTTCGCTAACGCCCTCCAACCTCCACCCGTCAGCCTACGATCGCAAAATTCCGATCTGTGAACCTGGACTCTTGCGTTGCGATCGCCAACATCCACCTTCAGAGCGTGAACATCCGCCTTCAGAACTCGGAACTTGGGCTTCCGACCTCCAACCTTTGACCTCAGAACAGCAATACTTGAGCCTCAAAACTCGGAACTTGAGCCTTTGATCTCAGAGCGTCCCGTTTCAAGCTAAATCTCTTGGGTTAGGAATGACTCACACATAATGTGGTAAATCAACGGTAGGGGTTCGGTGATTGCCCTATTCAAACTACCCGCTTAATTCTATGAAACCGATTCTTCGATCGACACTATTCATGATGGTTGCTTTGCTGTCGGCTTGCCAATCGAGCACGACGAATTCATCACAATCGACCGGAGGGGCATCGGGAGCCATTCCGATCGGCATCGCCGTAGCTCAAACGAGCAATGTCGCGCTGTTGGGTCAAGAACAAGTGGCGGGAGCAAAAATCGCTGAAAAATATTTCAATGACAACGGCGGCGTGAATGGAACACCAATTCGCCTCGTGTTTCAAGATACAGCCGGAGATGAGGCGGGGGCGATTAATGCCTTTCAAACGCTGATCACCAAAGATAAAGTCGTGGGAATTGTGGGTCCGACTCTCTCGCAGCAGGCATTTGGAGCAGACCCGATCGCCGATCGCGCCAAGGTTCCGGTGCTGGCTCCGTCGAATACAGCAAAGAACATTCCGCAGATTGGTGATTTTGTAGCGCGGGTGTCGGCTCCGGTGGCAGTAGTTGCACCAAACGCGGTTAAGGCGGCACTGAAGATCAATCCTCAAATCAAGCGAGTGGCGGTGCTGTTTGCTCAAAATGATGCCTTTAGCAAGTCTGAGACCGAGACCTTTCAGCAAACCGTGAAAGACCAGAATTTAGAGCTGGTGACGGTGCAGAAGTTTCAAACCACGGACACTGATTTTCAGACGCAGGCAACCTCAACGCTAAACCTCAAGCCCGACTTAGTGATCATTTCTGGCTTGGCAGCCGATGGCGGAAACTTGGTGCGACAGTTGCGAGAGTTGGGCTATAAAGGCTTAATTATTGGCGGCAATGGCTTAAATACGTCTAACGTCTTCTCAGTCTGTAAAGCCCTCTGTGATGGGGTTCTCATTGCTCAGGCATATAGTCCAGAACATCCAGGCGATATCAATAAAGCGTTTCGAGAGGCTTATCAAGCTCAATTCAAAAAGGAGCCGCCTCAGTTTAGCGCTCAGGCATTTACAGCCGTGCAGGTGTATGTAGAAGCCTTAAAAGCTTTGGACAAGCGGACAAAAGTGGCGCAAAAATCATTGCCAGAATTACGAACCGCGTTAAATCAAACTCTGCTCAAGGGACAGTATGAAAGCCCGATCGGAGCCATCTCATTCACTCCAGAAGGCGAAATTGTGCAAAAAGAGTTTTATGTGGCGCAAATCAAAATGGATGCGAGTGGTAATAATGGTAAATTCGCGTTTTTGAAATAGGAAACCATGATGCGATCGCTGCACTCGTTTCTAATTAGAATTGGGGCATTTTTAGCAGTCCTGTTATGGGTCACCCCTGTCTATGCGAATGCACCCGCTCCTCCTTCTTATGTCTGGTTTGAGTTTGAGGGGGTTCGATCTGCGTTTCAGGGTGCCCAATTAGCCGAGTGTCGAACGGCGCAATGTACCCAGCCGATTTTGCTGATGCAGAACGGAACTTGTACCGACGCAACGTGTTTAAAGTCGTCTCCGATGCTCAGCGCTCCTTATCGGTTTGACTGTGCGGGCGATCGCTGCCTGTTTGTAGAGCCGTCCTATACATCTCGCTCGACGGGACCTTATTATAAATTGCTGGCTCAGTTTAGCGATCGGGTTCGCACCAGTCAAAGTTTTGCCTTGAGGATTAAAAACTCCTTGTCAGGATATTCGGCTCGAAATTTGCGGGTGATGGTTCGAGAGACTGATCTGGCGATCGTGCCCGATAGCTCTCCGATGAAACCCAGCCGTTGGGAGACGTTTAACAAGGCTCTATTGCTCACAGAAGTGTCCGAGTTGGCAGTAGCCGCACTTTGGCTGTGGCGAATGAAGTTAGACAAGCAGCAATTAGGTAAGGCGCTAGTAGCGATCGGGTTTGTCAATTTGCTGACGTTTCCGGTGGTGTGGTTTTTCTTTCCATCGTTGCAGCCGTTTGAATACAGCACGTCGCGAGTGTTTGGGGTGATGATTCTGGGAATCGCAAGTTTATTTGGGGTGCTGTTGGCGACTCGTCCGATCGTGACTCCTAAAACGCTGCGAAACATCTTTCTCGGTTGGCTAATCTCATTGCCGATTATGTTGGCGATCGGATTTCTCTTAGCGATCGTGGTTGGCTATGGAGAATCGCTTCCTCCCGTGAATGGAATTCCTTCTCTAATCACTCTGCCTGCGTCTGAGATTTTTGCAATCGTGTTTGAGGGTTGGCTGATTTACCGCTTAAATGATATGAGAATCTCATTACTACAAGCGAGTTTATTGAGTTTGACCATGAACATGATTAGTATGATTTTAGGTTTATTACTACTTCCAGCGATTCAGTGATCTTAATTCTAAAACTGTTTATAGCTCTGTTAGTGCTGAAATCTTCGCCCCCTAAATCCCCCAAAATGGGGGACTTTGATATTAGAATCTTGGCTCAAAGTCCCCCAAAATGGGGGATTTAGGGGGCACAAGCCGACTGAGACGGAGCGATATCTTACATTTAACGGAGTCTGTCTACTTACTTGTGATGAATCTAACCGTATTTCTACAAAATTTTCTTAACGGACTCTCAATCGGAAGCATCTATGCAATCTTTGCATTGGGCTATACGTTAGTATTTTCGATTTTAGGAATTATCAATTTTGCTCATGGGGCAGTGTTTACCCTCGGAGCCTATTTTACTTATATGCTCATGGGCAACGCATTTGGATTTAATGGATTACTGGCTAATCTAGCGCTGCCAATTCGATTACCGTTTGCATTAGCATTGTTTTTTGGCAGCATTATCGCAGGTTTAGTGAGTATTTTGATCGAACGATTAGCATTTCGTCCACTACGTCGCAAAAAAGCGGATTCTCTGCTGACAGTGGTGTCAAGCTTGGGCGTTGCGGTTGTGATTGTCAATCTGATTCAATATCTGGTTGGTGCCGAGATTTACACGTTTCCTCCCGATACTTACGGCACGTTGCCCCCAGCAATCAACTTCGGAACAGAGGCAAATCCGATTCCGATTCGCAGTGTGCAAGTCGTGATTTTTGTCGTATCGGGCGTAATTGTCAGCCTGTTGACTTATTTGATTAACGCCACAAAATACGGCAAGGCGATGCGCGCCGTTGCAGAAGACCCGACTACGGCAAGTTTGCTGGGCATTGACCCCGATCGCTTCATCGTTCTCACCTTTTTTGTCAGTGGCTTCTTAGGTGGGTTAGCCGGAACCCTAGTTGGCTCTAGCGTCAGCATTGCTGGACCCTATTTCGGCATCGGCTTCGGACTCAAGGGATTAGCCGTCATCGTGTTAGGCGGCTTGGGCAGCATTCCGGGTGCGGTCGTTGGAGGAATCACGATCGGACTCGTCGAAGCCTTTGTTCCGGGTGAATATTCCGCCTATAAAGATGCGGTTGCGTTTGGCATTCTATTCATCATGCTGTTAGTACGCCCACAGGGATTATTAGGACGATCGTTGATTCAAAAAGTCTAACTAAGTTACTGATATGAATGATTTTATTTCAACCTATGGGTTTCTGTTCGTGTCGATGCTCTTGGGCGCAATGTTGGGATTATCACTCTACTTGCCCCTGATGGCAGGACAATTATCCTTAGCGAGTCCTGGGTTTTATGCGTTGGGCGGTTATATTGCTGCAATTCTATCCACGAAAATATTTCAAGTCACAGAGGCTTTTCCACTTCCTCTACTGTTGCTAGAGATGCTAATTTCAGGAATCGTCTGTGGTTTGTTAGGCATTGTGGTGGGTGTTCCTGCACTGAGACTGCGAGGAATTTATTTAGCGATCGCGACCATTGCCTTTGTCGAAATCCTTCGCGTTCTCGCGCTCAATCTCGATATCACAGGCGGAGCGGTCGGCATTTTTGGCATTCCGCAGCCGTTTCAGAGTTCGATCGACTATTTGTGGATTGTCTTGCCTCTATTGCTAGTCAGCATGGCGTTTGTCTATCGATTAGAAAAGATTCGCGTCGGTCGGGCTTTGATTGCCATTCGAGAAGATGAACTCGCTGCCGATTCGATGGGCATCAATCCCACGTATTACAAAGTTCTTGCCTTCACGTTAGGCGCAATTCTGGCAGGCGTAGTAGGTGCTATCAGTGCCCACTTCCTCAACACCTGGAACGCCCGTCAAGGTACATTTGATGCCAGCATTATTTATCTTACGTTCGTTCTGATTGGCGGTTCAAGAACCTTTCTAGGACCTGTTTTGGGAGGTATGGTATTTACGGCACTGCCAGAAGTGTTGAGAGCGATCGCTGATACTCCAGATTTACCTGCTTGGCTGGCGCAATTTTTGCGCGATGGTCGCCTCATCATTTTCGGATTGCTGATTGTCATCGGCACTCGCTTCTTTCCACAAGGGTTAGTGACTCCTCAATTGTTAAAACGTCGTTCGCGATCGCAGGTTAATCGTTAAAAATGAAGCTCTTCAATCGTTTAGCTACCCGTTTGACTGATTAAATGGTGAAATTGAAGGGATAGTGTTTTCTGTTGGCGTATCGTTTCCCCAATGTCTCAGCCTCAACTTGCCGATTCCATTTCAACTCTCGATCGCACTCCTGTTTTAGAAGCCAAAGGGCTAACCCGTCGCTTTGGAGGATTGACTGCCGTCAACAACGTTTCATTCTCTGTTAACGATGGTGAGATTTTTGGGTTAATCGGTCCAAATGGGGCAGGAAAAACAACCTTGTTCAACTTAGTGACAGGGCTGATTCGTCCGTCTAGTGGGCAAATGTTGTATCGAGGCGAAGAAATCTCTAATCTACGTCCGCATCAAATCGCTAAAAAAGGCATTGCAAGAACGTTTCAAAACATTCGCCTATTTGCTGATCTTTCAGCCTTAGAGAATGTGATGATTGCTCAACATATTCACACTAAAAGCGGCGTATTCACGGGTGTATTAGGGTTGCCTCCTGCCCCTCGTGAAGAACAGAAAACCCGATCGAGAGGCTTTGAGTTATTAGAATTAGTCGGCTTAAGCGATCGCGCTGACGAAAAAGCCTCTAACTTTCCCTACGGCGATCAGCGTCGGTTAGAAATCGCCCGTGCGCTGGCACTCGAACCCAACGTTCTCTTACTCGACGAACCCGCCGCCGGAATGAATCCCAGTGAAAAGCAGCAATTGAGTGACTTTATCCGTCAGATTCGTGACCAGTTTAACTTGACAATTTTGCTAATCGAGCATCATGTGCCCCTCGTCATGGGCTTGTGCGATCGCATTGCCGTTCTCAACTTTGGACAACTGATCGCGATCGGAAATCCCGCCGATGTGAAGTCCGATC
>JBBRMC010000254.1:0-5620 GCA_038231055.1 Leptolyngbyales cyanobacterium | reverse complement strand
TTGAAACCCAACATTTTCTGCTGCCACTGCCAGGTTCTTCAGTGACGCTCCAGAGCGCCCGACTTTTGCCAATTCGCGCAAAACGTTGAGGCTAAATCGTTTCCCCCAATATTGACCGATCATCGCTAAACAAGCGACACCACAATCTGAAGAACTTTGCTGCTCAATAAACGGATAGCCCTGAAATCGCGATCGCCACGGACGACGCTGTGGTTTAGGAAACTGAACTTCAACGGCATTGCCTGAGGTCGGTGCGTCGCCGCGTTCTGTCTTAGAAGCCGCTTCAGGAAGCGTGGGTTGGATCGGAATGTGATGCAAGCGTCGTGACGAAATTGCGGCTCGTTGGTCGCCCTCTTCCGTTTTAGAAACGGTTGAACCCGAAGGGGGCGAAGTCGGAGAGATTGCTCGCCACTGCTCGATCGATACTTTATAAAGCAGCAGATTTGTCTTAGCGACCCAAGTGGGAGACGTTTTTTGCAGGTCGCCCCAGCTTTCCCCCACGTGAGCAGGCTTATCTTCAAGATTCTGGCTCTCAATTTCACCTTGGCACAGCCATAGATAGCTATCCTGGCAAACCTCTGATTCTGCAAGCTTTGTGCCTGCGGAGATCGATACCGCTTCTAGAAAAAACAATAATTGCTGAACCTGGTGACCCGTCATCAAGTCATTAGAAGTGCTCTCAGAATTCAGCGCGATCGAGGTTTTTAGAAAAATCAGGCGCTCAAGTCGGCTCGTTTGCTGTTGAAGAAATTCACGTAGCTCAGGCAGTCTCTCTAGCCAAGTTTCCAACCGCGCAATGGGGATGCGGGCAATCAGCCCGGCACTAGCGGCAACTGCTCGATAAGGAAGTGAGGTTTGACAAAATACAGCGTCTTCACCAAAGCTCTGTCCGGCTCTTAGGACAATCGCAGACACGTCTCGCTGTTTTTGTGGATGATCACACAATAGGCGCACTTGCCCCTGACAAATTAACGAGAAATAGTCTTGATTTTGTCCGCTATGAACTGATTGGATGGATAACTCTAGCGTATCGTTAGAGAGTATTTCTCCGAGTTGAAAAGCACACAGTTTGAAGTCTTCACCAAAGGTGTTAATTAACGAAAAGTCAGCCTGTGTACTAGATAAAAGCTCACTCAAAGCAATCTGTTTTTGTAAGGCGCTTTTTGAAAGCTCAGATTGGGACGGTGCCCAAATCTCAGGGATTGGATTCATAGCCAAGTCTCCAACAGAGATATTTTTCTGAATTCAGCGTATGCGTTTCAAACGTCAAACTTGCTCGGTTAAGCGAATGACACTTCGCCCTATTTAAACTAGTTAAGCTCTCGACTAAGTTCTGAGAAGCGCGTCCACGATTTGGTGGAGCAACGACTATCAGAAAACTAGTGGTAATTTCTTCAAGAGAAGGCTTGTACGATCGCCGCTCCCCAAGAGATCTTCAGGAAATGTTGCGCCTAAGAATTGTAGATATGTTTTACATTCACGAAGAAATGTAAAACATCTGAGGAGCTTAAGGTGAATCTAACGGGGAAGCTTTGAAGCTAAATCTTTCTTAAGCGTGAAAGGTGGCTTGAAGCACCGAGTCCCTTACTTAACAATTCTTTAGGTGAAACAACGCAGCGACATAGCCGGGATGATTTTGTCTTCGGTACTTCAGGAGCTTCAAGTTATCGTAGCACCATCTACTGTGACTCATTCAGCTTCATAGAAAATTTACATTCAACAATCTAAGGGTAGGCTAATAAGCTAAAACGTGAGGCATCAAGGATTGTCGTAGTAGTTTGGTTCGCTTTGGGGGGATGCCAAACTAACGGTTGTTGGCGAGAATTGCGGCTGAGAATTTTGAGGAAGCCTGAATCCTAGTAACTGATTGGCTCCTCGAAGATAGGTGAAGGTCGATCGCAGATCAGACTGTTTTTGCCAGTCGGCACGAGTCAGGCGAACATAGAGAATTGGGGCGGTGAGTCCCTCATGTTCTGCCAAAATTTTTAGCTCGATCGCCGTCGTCGAAGGATTGGCAAAGCTCTCTTTGACTACCTGTTCTGCTAGCCGTTCTGCTTGCTGAAGCAGCCCATTAAACGATTGATTCGCTTTAGGCGTGAGAGTATAGTCTAGTTGCCTCGTTTCCGCACGGACTGGAGAAGCTGTGGCAAAAAAGCTCGACAAAAACAGTCCAACAAATAGCATCTTGACACGCATTACTGAAGCCTTACTCGGTTTTTAATCAGTCTTCAGCAACCGTATCATTGGTCATTTGTTTCTCCATGTTGTCTGGTACACATGGATGACACCCATCTGCCGAACTCAAACTGACCGCTCTTAGATAATTGAAATGAATCGAACGTTTTGGATTGCGGCTCTCGTTGCGTTTATTAATGCCCTCAGTTTGACGGTTTTAATTCCAGTTATCTATCTATATGGCAGGCAATTTGGCTTAAATGATTTTCAAACCAGTTTATTATTTTCGATTTACGCGATCGCTCAATTTTTTGCAACTCCGATTATTGGTAAACTCTCCGATCGCTTCGGACGAAAACCCCTTTTAATCATCAGCTTGGCGGGAACGGTGGTTGCTAACCTAATTGCAGGCACCGCCCCAACTGCCAGCGTCTTATTTCTGGCGCGATTTTTAGACGGCATCACGGGTGGCAACGCCTCAGTCGCTCAAGCCATTATCTCGGATGTGACTGCTCCCGCCGATCGCGCTAAAGGGTTTGGAATTTTTGGGGCAGCCTTTGGTTTGGGATTTGTCTTAGGTCCTGCGACCAGTTTGTTTGCTCAGCAGATTTCCCTTGGCGCGGCTTTTTTGGTGTCGAGCGCGATCGCTTTTATTGCTCTGCTGATCACGATCTTCTTTTTGCCCGAAACGCTGCAACACAGAGCTGACCCATCTCGCAATATTTTTGATCTTGGGTTAGAAAATCTGATCAAAGGTCTGACGATTCCGAAAGTCGGTATTCTTCTAATCATTAACTTTCTCATTGGCACAACGTTTACGATCTTCACCTACGCCTTTCAACCGTATTTTTTGCACGTTCTCAATCAAGATAATCGGGCACTCACGCTAATGTTTTTTCTGTTTGGTGTGTTGGGAGTGATTATGCAAACTTGGGGTGTGTCAGTGCTAAATCGTCGCTTTAATCTTGTAACTATCTTACTATTCGCGCTATTTGTTCGCAGTGCTTCGTTTGTCTTAATGCCCGTTTGGGCAAATATTACCTACTTTGTAATCGTTAGTATTATCTTTTCATTGTTTAACTCTTTAGTTCAGCCGATGATTAGTACGTTGATTTCTCTCAACAGCTCTCCTCAAGATCAAGGCACTGTGATGGGGTTAAACTCTTCTTATCTCAGCGTTTCTAATGCATTTGGACCTGTAATTGCCGGGTTGATGGTCAATCAGGCATATCCCTTAACGTATCGTTATCCCTTGTTTTTGGCAGGGGTTCTCACGTTGATCGTCTGGGTGTTTGCGATCGTCACCCGTCGCCAATATGCCGAGATCGCTGATAGATGACTATAAGCCATAATCGTTATGACTTTGCATCCAGATCGACAACCTGATCCCCACAGAATAATTTTCGTCCTCGGTTTTGCTTTACAATTTTGGCAATCTTCAGTTTTCTTCCAGCGTTTCATCCTCTACACCCGAAAGCCCTATGAGTATTGGATATGTTGCCCTCGTCTTGCACGCCCACTTACCCTTCGTTCGTCACCCCGAAAGTGATTATGTGCTAGAGGAAGAATGGCTCTATGAAGCCATTACCGAGACCTATATCCCACTGCTGCAAGTGTTTGAGGGTTTGATTCGAGATGGTGTCGAGTTTAAACTCACCATGAGTATGACTCCGCCCCTGGTGTCAATGCTGCTCGATCCATTATTGCAAGATCGATACGATGCCCATCTTGCCCAGCTTGAAGAACTTGCCGAGATGGAAATTGAGCGCCATGCTCACGATGGGCACATGAAGTATTTGGCAGAGCACAATGCCAGAGAATTCAATGCGGTGCGCGTGTTTTGGGAGAAGTACGATCGCAACCTCGTTAAAGCCTTTAAGCACTATCTTGATCGGGGCAATCTGGAGATTATCACCTGTGGCGCGACTCACGGCTATCTCCCCTTGATGAAGATGTATCCTCAGGCAGTGTGGGCACAGATTCAAGTTGCGTGTGAACACTATGAGCAGACCTTTGATCGTCCCGCAAAAGGCATTTGGCTCCCTGAGTGCGCCTATTATGAAGGGGTCGATCGAATGCTGGCAGATGCCGGGTTGCGCTACTTCCTCACCGATGGACACGGCATTCTCTACGCTCGTCCCCGTCCACGCTTTGGCACTTATGCTCCCATCTTCACCGAAGCCGGAGTCGCTGCGTTTGGTCGCGATCATGAGTCGTCGCAGCAAGTCTGGTCATCTGAAGTCGGCTATCCCGGTGCGGCTGAATATCGAGAGTTTTATCGCGATTTAGGCTGGGATGCTGAATATGACTACATCAAGCCTTACGTTATGCCCAACGGTCAACGTAAAAATGTGGGCATCAAATATCACAAAATCACTGGCAAAGGGTTAGGTCTCTCTGACAAACAACTCTACGATCCCTATTGGGCAAAAGAAAAGACCGCCGAACACGCTGCCAATTTTGCCTACAACCGAGAACGGCAGGTCGAAAATCTCCACAATATGATGCAGCGCCCGCCGATTATTGTGTCGCCCTATGATGCCGAACTATTTGGGCATTGGTGGTATGAGGGTCCGTGGTTTATCGATTATCTCTTCCGCAAGTCGTGGTTTGATCAGAGCACCTATGATATGACGCACTTAGCCGATTATCTCAAGGCAGAACCGACGCAGCAAGTGTGCCGTCCGTCTCAGTCGAGTTGGGGCTACAAAGGCTTCCACGAATACTGGCTCAACGAAACCAACGCCTGGATCTATCCTCACCTGCACAAAGCCGCAGAACGGATGATCGAGTTGTCTAAAAAAGAGCCTGAAGATGAATTAAGCTGGCGGGCACTCAATCAAGCTGCGAGAGAAGTGCTGTTAGCGCAATCGTCTGACTGGGCGTTTATCATGCGAACAGGAACGATGGTTCCCTATGCGATTCGTCGAACTCGATCGCACCTGATGCGCTTTAACAAACTCTATGAAGACATTAATCAGGGCAAAATCGATTCAGGTTGGATTGAGAAGGTTGAAGCGATCGATAATATTTTCCCTGAAATTAACTATCGCGTTTATCGTCCGCTTTGAGCAATAACGCCTAGCATACGCCCTCTGTAAGACTGTGTAAGAACGGTTCTACAGAGGGCATTTTTCAATCAAGTGAGTGAAACCGGAATAGGCGTGTTTCATATCAACCCTTACTTTTGGGTTAACCACACCCTACACCCCATCTGAAAACTGCTGTAAATAGAGGGGGTTTGTTACGTGAATAGGAGTCTGGCTAATCTGCAAAAGTTGATTGCCCCCTTTCTGAAATTCGTAAGCAGGGTGGTTTCATTGTGGCAGTAGGAAAATGAGGATGGACTGAAATCACTAACATAACCATCAGTCCATGACCCTCATAGCACAATTAAAGACGATCAAAGACCCTCGCAAACCACGAGGTCAACGCTATGCACTCT
>JBBRMC010000253.1:0-5625 GCA_038231055.1 Leptolyngbyales cyanobacterium | reverse complement strand
CTTCAGGTGAACGTGCCCGAAACGCTGCTTTCTCAGGTGAAAGTGGGCGAGCCTGCCAAAATCACCTCGGATGCAGACAAGCGAATTAGCGTCCAGGGGCGAGTGCGTGAGGTGGAGCCAGTGATCAACCAGCAAACCCGACAAGCGATCGTCAAGATCGATCTGCCAGAAAGCGGATTGCTCAAGCCAGGGATGTTTCTGCGATCGGAGATTGTCACTCAGAAAGTTCAAGCCGTGGTGGTCTCTGAAAAAGCCGTGGTGTCAGAGTCAGACGGTCGCAAGATCGTTTATGTGTTAGACGGTGATCAGATTGCCCATGCCAAACCTGTTGAGACAGGCGATCGCAACAACGGACAAATCGCGATCACAAGCGGCATTAATCCCGATGATCGAGTCGTCGTAGCAGGTGCAGGATTTGTCAAAGATGGCGATCGGGTGACCGTTGCCCAAAAATAGATTGTCTGTGTGAATTGTCTTCTGTTCCCTCACGTTTGGCTCCATGTCTTTCAATATTTCTGCTTGGTCAATCCGCAATCCGATTCCGACGATTGTTCTGTTTATCATTTTGACGTTAGCGGGACTGATTGCATTCCCGTTATTGGGCATTAACGACAATCCAAATGTCGATGTTCCGGCTGTAACGGTGACGGTAACTCAACCGGGGGCAGATCCATCTGAGTTAGAGTCACAGATTACTAAAAAAGTTGAAGATGCCGTTGCAAGTCTAGGCAACATTGATGACATTACCTCGACTGTTAATGATAGTGTTTCCATCACGGTTATCAATTTTGTCTTGGGAACGGACACCGATCGCGCAACTAATGATGTTAGAAATGCAGTTTCTCAGATTCGGCAAAATTTACCTCAAAACATTAACGAACCCGTTGTTAAGCGCGTAGAATTTGCCAGCGGTGGACCCATTACCACCTATGCCGTTTCTTCGGATCAGCGATCGGTGACCGAACTGAGTAACTTAGTTGATCAAACCATTAGCCGCGCCGTCTTAGCCGTTCCAGGAGTCGCCCAACTTCAGCGAGTGGGTGGAGTCGATCGCGAAGTGCGCGTCAATTTGAATCCCGATCGTTTACAAGCACTGGGCATCACTGCCACGCAAGTCAACGATCAAGTCCGCACCTTTAACACCAACCTGTCGGGCGGACGGGGCAACGTCGGCGGCAGTGAGCAAAGCATCCGCACTTTAGGCAGTAGCGACAGTGTGCAGACGCTTCAAGACCTACAAATCACGCTGCCCAACGGAGGCTATGTCCCCCTCTCTAGTTTGGGAACCGTCACCGACGGAACAGCAGACCCTCGCCAAATGGCACGGTTGAATAACCAGCCTGCGGTCGTTTTCTCAGTCTTGCGAAGTTCGGGCACAACGCTCGTTTCGGTTGAAGAAGACGTGCGAGCAGCCCTTGAGAAACTGCAAACCACACTACCTAAAGACATCAAGCTAAAGCTGATCAATAACGTTCAGGCAGACTATATTCGAGAGTCGTTTACTGCGTCGATCGACGCAGTTGTTTTCGGCGCAGCGTTAGCAGTCGTGACGATTTGGCTGTTTCTACGAGACTGGAGAGCAACGCTGATTACTGCCGTTGCACTGCCGCTTTCACTGATTCCAACCTTTGTTGTAATGAAAGTGTTGAACTACACGCTAAACGATCTGACGTTACTAGGATTAGCGCTCGTGGTTGGAATTCTCGTCGATGACGCGATCGTCGAGATCGAAAATATCGAACGCCATATGCAAATGGGCAAATCAGCCTATCGAGCCGCGATCGATGCCTCTGATGAGATTGGTCTAGCGGTCGTCGCTACCACCTTTACGATCGTCGCCGTGTTTGGACCCGTCGCCTTTATGACGGGCATCACTGGACAGTTTTTCCGCCCGTTTGGCATTACGGTGGCAGCGTCGGTTCTCTTCTCGCTGCTGGTTGCCCGGATGGTCACCCCCTTGATGGCGGCTTACGTGATGAAAGATCACGCCAAAGCCCCCAAAGAAGATCGTCTCTCAGCTCAATATCGTCGCCTCCTCACTTGGTCAATTAAGCATCGACTGGTGACGTTATCGATCGCGATCGTGTTTCTGATCAGCAGTTTAAGTCTGGTGCCTAAAATTCCGGTTGGGCTATTCTCAAACGCAGATGTGAGTTTATCAACCATTTCAATGCAACTGCCACCCGGCTCGACGATTGAAGACACCGATCAAGCGACTCAACAATTGACCACTCTGGTGCTGCAACATCCTGCTGTCGAGGGAGTGCAAACCAGCGAATTGGTTGCAAAATCAACGCTCTATGCCAAACTCAAGCCCAAGTCAGAACGAAAGATGACTCGCAAAGAGTTTGAAGATCAGATTCGCCCCATGTTTGCTCAAGTACCAGGGTCACGCATCAGCTTTGTTAAAGGCGGACCTGGAGGCGGATCGAAAGAAGTCGCGATCGTGCTTAAAAGTGAAATTCCGGCAGCGTTAACTCAAGCGGCAAACGAGCTAGAAAAGCAAATGCGCCAAATTTCAGGCTTGGTGGAAGTCACGTCCAGCGCCAGCTTAGTCAAGCCAGAAATCCTGATTACGCCTGACCCAGCACGAGCCGCCGACCAAGGCATCACCGTTCAGCAAATTGCCCGAACTGCAAACCTGGCAACGCTAGGAGACTTTGACGCAAACCTGGCAAAATTTGACTTGCCCGATCGTCAGATTCCGATTCGCGTTCAGCTAGATCCCAAATCACGCAACAACATTGAGACCATTAGAAGTCTGCAAATTCAAAATAAAAGTGGGGTGTTAGTGCCCCTTCAAACTGTTGCAGATATCAGCTTTGGCAGTGGTCCTTCTCAAATCGATCGCTACAATCGATCTCGGAATATTTCAGTCGAAGCCAACCTCAAAGGGTTAGCGCTCGGCGACGCACTAGCCAAAATTAATCAGTTACCGATTCTCAAATCTCTGCCAGCCGGGGTAACGAGAGAAAACTTCGGCAACGCGAAGATTCTCGGTCAAGTCTTTAGCAACTTTGGAGGCGCACTACTCGCGGCGGTTGTCTTTATCTACGCAGTGTTGGTGTTGCTGTTTAACGATTTTCTGCATCCACTCACAATCATGGTCGCGTTGCCCTTCTCGATCGGCGGTGCCATGCTCGGACTGCTGATCACCCATAAAGAACTGGGGCTAATCGCCTTGATTGGAGTCGTCTTGCTCCTGGGTCTGGTGACTAAAAACTCAATTCTGCTGGTTGATTATGCCTTGATTAACCAAAGAGAAGGTAAACCGACTTATCACGCAGTCATTGATTCTGGAGTCGCGAGATTGCGTCCGATTTTGATGACCACGATCGCCATGATTGCAGGCATGATTCCGATTGCCCTAGGCATTGGGGCAGGGTCAGAGTCGAGAAGTCCGATGGCGATCGCCGTAATTGGAGGGTTGCTCACCTCGACATTGCTGACACTGGTCGTTGTTCCAGTGATCTTCACGTATATTGATCGTTGGCAAGCCATGATTTTTGGAACCCTGCTCAAAGGCTCAATGAAGCGGCGGTCAGAAGACTCGATCGTAGGCAATGGACAGCCCGAACGTTTTTCTGCTCGCCAGTAGATGTATAATGGCTAAGTGAGCCGTCGCGGGTATAGTTTAGTGGCAAAATGAATGCTTCCCAAGCATTAGTTGCGAGTTCGATTCTCGCTACCCGCTTATTCAAATCAAATTTCTTGCAAACTACAAAAGCCAATACGGATGAGGCTTTAGTTCTGCTTAAAAAGCCATTGTCGCAGAACCAGTACCATACCTTGAAATCGCCTTAGAGCGCTGCATCGTTACCGGAAGCACTGAAGGGTTTAATCTCCTTGTTTTGAAGCATCTGTGATAGAGAGATCCTCATGCTTTTCACCTCCTTAAAGTGGAGATAAAGTATTGACAGGCACGAATCCATGCGCTAAATTAATCAAGGTTGTGAAATGCGCCCCCATCGTCTAGAGGCCTAGGACACCTCCCTTTCACGGAGGCGACGGGGATTCGAATTCCCCTGGGGGTATGTAGCAAAAATTGAGAAGGGCAAGACTTTTATCGGTCTTGCCCTTCTTCTTTTTTTGGTGAAATCTTCCTCGATGGCGGCTGCGGTCGATCGCTTCGATCAAGTGTTTCGTGACCAACTCTTGAACTTCACCTGACCTTTAGGAAGATTTCTACCAGCGCCAGTTAGATTGAACTCTCGTCTCTGCCCTTTGAAGAATGGCAAAATGATGAGCCACCTTTAGAATCAAGGCGATCATCAGAAAACGCGGAGAGTCAGCCAATGCCATTAGTTAAATTAGAAGATTTTTACCCTGCTTATCGCCAGGGACATTCTGATAGTAAATCTGAGATCAAGAACTTTGAAGTTTGCACTCAAGGTGGTCAAAATGTCGGCTCAGTGACTGACATTTTAGTAGACGAGCAACAAGGACGGTTTCGGTATTTAGTGGTTGATATAGGGTTAGCGGGCTTTGGTAAGAAGGCATTACTGCCGATCGGGCTAGCTCATATTAACTACACCGACCATCGAGTGTATGTGGATGGCTTGAGCAAAGGGCAGATCGAACGATTACCGGATCTTCATGACCTAGAGCGAGTTGATGACCACTACGAGAAACAGGTGCGAGACGTTTATCGTCCGGCGACAACAACGGGCACCATGCAGGGCAAAACAAAAGGCGTTTCTCACTATGAGCAAGACCCCGATTTGTATGCAGTGAATGACACTCAGCACCAGTCATTAAAGCTGTATGAAGAGCGATTGATTGCTAATAAGCAGCGGCAAAAGACAGGAGAAGTCGCGATCGGAAAGCACGTTGAAACCGAGACAGCACGGGTGACGGTTCCGGTTGAGAGAGAGCGCGTGGTAATTGAGAGAGTGGCTCCGGTCAGTGAGGCGACGATCGCTCCTAGTGCGGCAGCTTTTCAAGAAGGAGAAGTGACTCGAATGGAGGTTTATGAAGAGACTCCTCAGATTCACAAGGAGGCATTTGTGCGTGAGGAAGTTCGGGTAACGAAAGTCGTGGATCAAGATACGGTGATGACAGAGGAAACGCTGCGACGTGAGGAGCTAGATGTCAACACGCAAGGTCATCCGGTGGTGGATCAAGGGCGATAGGTCAAAAAGGTTTGAGGTGAAATCTGCTTAGGATCGTGGATTAAATAACCTGTAAGACTTGTGAGCGTCTTCTGCCCTCCTCACGAAGTCTACCGTGTACACACAAGTTGATCCGATCCGTCATTGCCAAAGCCTTTCGCCCCCTAAATTCCCCAAAATTGGGGGACTTTGAGATGAAACGAGGTTTTAGAGGTCAAGCCATTTATCTTGTTCAAAGTCCCCCAATTTTGGGGGATTTAGGGAGCATAAGCCGACGCAAACGAAGCGACGAGGACTTGTGTGTACACAGTAGCCTTACGAAGTGGGGCGAAGCCCTCGCCAACCCTTCTCCCCAGGGAGAAGGGCTAGAGTCATGTTCCCTCGCCTTGGGGAAAGGGCTAGTGCAGGCTGGCGGAAATAACCGAGCAGCTTAATCCAGTTCAGGAAACCCCTTAAATTTCCAGTTGAAGGGCTTGGCAAGGGTGCGATTGAAGTAGGCAATAAAATCGAGGAT
>JBBRMC010000252.1:0-5630 GCA_038231055.1 Leptolyngbyales cyanobacterium | reverse complement strand
CTCAAAAGCAAGACGCTCGTAAGGATGGTTGAAACGTCCTTTTGCGGGTGGAATGGGTAAGATTTCCCTCAATCCCCTTAAGGAAGGAAACCTTAAACTCGGTTCCTCTCTTTGAAAAAGCTACCGTGTATGCACAAGCTGATTCATCTATCATTGCCGAGATCTTCGCCCCCTAAATCCCCCAACTTTGGGGGACTTTGAAGGGGAAACTTCGTTAAATTCTAAAAGTTTCTCTTCTAAAAGTCCCCCAGAATGGGTAGGGATGATTCGCTAGATAGAGAAAAACTTTGGAACCCGCATTGTTATGTCACTCACACTTTGACGTTTAACGAGGTTGCAGAGTTAAAGCAGTTTTTATCTTTTAAGAGAATCAGCCCTACCCAGAATGGGGGATTTAGGGGGCTGAAAGGACTGAAACGCAGCGCCCAAAACTTGTGTAGACACAGTAGAAAGGGGATGAGGGACGATCGCCGAGTTTTAGCCATCACGTCCCTCAATAGCGATCGACGCTTCCTGAATACACTGGCTCAACGCGAATTCCCATGACACTAGCAGGACGCACCACCATATATTCTCCTTGAATATTTTTGATGGGAACACTGATAAAATCACTGGAAGCCGCCTTGGGCACGAGTTCGCCACTATACCACTTTTGAAAATCTTGAATCGTGGCAAACCGCACTTCTTCGCGGTGCCCACCTTCTAGCAAGAGATGGACGGCAAACTCGCTCGGAGTTCTAGGCATGGGGGGTTATCTCCAACATAACGACCCTATTATGGTCTGGAAGTGCATTGAAATAACGTCAGTGTGAGGAATTATTGTCTCAAAATTACGCCAGATGAGTCTGTACAACCTCTACCAATTGCTCAGTCCAATAACTGACTAGCGCATCAGTTTCGGCTTCGACCATGACCCGAATCACGGGTTCTGTCCCAGATGCACGAACCAGAATGCGTCCTCGATCGCCCATGTCTGCCTCGGCTTGCGCGATCGCCGTTTGCACTGCCTCGCACGATTGCCAGTTGAGCCGACGATCGCGATCCTCTACTCGCACATTCTTCAAAATCTGTGGATAGGTTTGGAAACTTTGATCCACTAGTTCCGCCAGCGTGCAGCCAGACTGTTGAATGAGTGAAGCCAGATGCAAAGCAGTCAATAAGCCATCTCCACTGACGCTGTATTGAGGACAGAGAATATGTCCTGACTGTTCACCGCCCAATTGAACCCCGTGTCGAAGCATTTCTGCATGAACATATTGATCCCCAACCGCTGCCCGAATCAGTTGACCGCCCTGCTTGTTCCAAGCGCGCTCAAACCCTAGATTTGACATCACCGTAGACACGATCGTGTTTCCGGGCAGTTGCCCTGACTGCAAAAGCTGCTGCCCCCAGAAATAGAGAATGTAATCGCCATCAACCGTTCTGCCCTGACCGTCAACTGCAAGGACGCGATCGGCATCGCCATCAAAGGCAAATCCCAGCTCTGCGGAGTGTTCTTGCACCGCCGCTTTAAGCAACCCTAAGTGAGTTGAGCCACAATTGACGTTGATGAGATTGCCATCCGGTCGATCGTGCAAACAGATCGTCTCGGCTCCTAGCGCTTGAAAAACCTCAGCCGAGAGCCGCGTTGCTGCTCCCCACGCCAAATCCAACACGATTCGCATTCCTACCAATGGCTGCGACTTGTGAAGGGTCAGAGGAGCTTGCAGTGCCTCAATGTAATAACTCACCAGATCCGATCGGTGACAGTGCTGCCCCCACTGATTGGCTGAAGTCGCAGAAACCACGTCTGACTGACCCCGCAATGCTGCCTCAATCTGCTGCTGTAGCGCTGTTGCTAACTTCGTGCCGTCGGAATTAAAAAATTTAATGCCGTTATCTTCGGGCGGATTGTGACTCGCGGAGATCATCACGCCCCCGATCGCTCCACAGTGGTGAGTTAAGTGAGCCACCATCGGAGTCGGACATAGCCCTAGATCCCATACGTCTAATCCGGCTGCCGTCAACCCTGCCGATAGCGCCATCGCCAACATATTGCTAGAGTTGCGAGAATCTTGCCCCAAAATCACAGGTGCGATCATCGGCGACGCTGACTTAAGAACGTGTCCTGCCCAATATCCAATCTGAAGCGCCAGGGAAGCCGTTAACGCCTCTCCTGCCTGACCTCGAATTCCGTCAGTACCAAACAGGGCAGAATCAGGAAGCACGATCGTGCCCCACTTTGGAGCATTAGAAGCCAAAAGATTGACAGGCTGAGTCCTTACGGGCGATGAAACCATAGCTGAATCCTGCTCCTCACACTTAATAATTGGGAGAATACCATTTCTTTAGAAAAAGGTGCCTTACACTCCTAGTGACGATAACAAAGCCTCAAATTCTCCCCAAGAAATTCCTCTTTGAAGATAGTGGGGATCATCGGGATTGTAAGGGCTTTCTAGACGGTCGATCGACAGAATGGTTGCTCGATCAGGCACCACGGGCACATCTGGATCAAACGCCGTCGGCTGCATCAACGAGCTAGAAAACCCTTTAAAAATCGCGACTTCGTCGGGCTGTCCATCGGTCTCGATCGAAACCAGCAAGACTTCGCTCGGACGTTTGAGGGTGTACTGTTCTAACCGTCGCTCTAAAGAATTAGCCATAGATCACGAACCCAAATAACCGCTTAGTTGCCCATCGCCGATCGCTTGCGCTTCCCGCCTTTAAAGAAGACAAAATAGCCAAAATAAAGGGTGTAGACAATCAGCCCCGCAATTCCTAGAAATCCCAGAAACCAGGGTTGAGTTGAGCCATGAAAATATTCTCGATACAACCAGGCAGGCTCTAACCAGGTGCGGCAAACCGCATCGTTTTGAATCTGAGCGCTCGTTTGCAAGGCGCATCCTAACACAGGCACTTGTCCTAGAACGCCTAAACCACAGTAGATCGAGACTGCCCAACGCCAAGAGGTCATCGTCAGTTTCAGAGGGCTTGCAAGCTGCTCCCGAATCTCTTCATTCAAATCAGCCCAATACCAAAGCGAGATGGGAATAAGAATGCGAGCGAACCAACCTGCAAAAAACGCGATCGGCAATGCCCCAATCAATAGATAGATGGTAATCGCCAACAAGCTAGCAACTCGCCAATAGATAGTCAGCAAGCGCTGCATCGCGTCTGCCTTTTGCACAAACGTCCAGAGCAGCAGCACCAGAGGCACGAACACCAGAAAGAGAATTGCGAGTCGATAATCAGCCCAAACAAACGGAGAAAACCAGGGGACAGGTTGCATAAGTAAGAGTTCGCAGTGAATGAAGCGCAGCAGAGTGCAACACGCTTAACTTAAATCATAAAAAAACAAGCAATCAGATTACCACAAAGGGGAATCGTCATTGCTTGTCCAATGATTTTAGACGATGGATTCAAACTCGATCCGATCGGGTCTTAAGCGTCGTAAACTCGACACTCTAGCGCGTCAGGATTGTCATCACAAAACTGCTCTAAAGAGTTTTTGGGCTTAGTCTGAAGTTGGTGAGAACGCTCTGCCTGAAGCTCTTCGACAGCATCCCACGCAGCCGCGCATTTGGGATCTTTGCCGTCAATGCCGCAGATCTCGCGGGCATTCTCACGTTCTTGTTCAATCTGCTTTTCGATGTCGCTCATAATTATGCTTTCGTCCTTTCGTTGAACGGAGATACTGAAACGGTTCGCTCAAAGAGTTTGAGAGAGTAGGTACAGGTTAGATTTTTGGAGTGCCGCTCACCTGACATCACCAGATTCGGTGATATAGGAAATCGCAGTTCTGTTTCTCAATCGAGGGTAATCTCTTAAGATTCAGCTATCTGCAAAATACAACACTTATTAAATCTGAGAGCACTCACAGTCATAGATGTTTCAATATCTTAACCTGCTTTCAAACCGTAGGAGCGTTCGGAAACCCCAGCAAATGATTACGGGAAGCCTCATTAGAAAAATTATGCCGCGATCGCTTGCCTGGTATCCCCCTACTCTCAAGCGGATTGCTCCAGTCTGTGCATCGGTTTAGTAAACTAGAAACACTACGATCGACTCTCCACCTGTTAATTAATGGTTCCTGGCAACCGGGAGAATTTTATGACAGAATCAACCCCTGACTCAATGAAGTGGGTGTGTGCCCTCTCAACACGCCCCTCGCTTGAGGCAGCCGTGACAGAAGTCGTTGAGCAAGCGCAAACTTTGTTAGAGGCTCCGGCTGATTTGGGGTTTGTTTTTATCTCCTCTGCATTTGCCAGTGAATTTTCTCGGCTGTTGCCTCTGTTAAAAGATAAGTTGCCAGATGTGCCCTTAATTGGGTGTAGTGGAGGTGGCATTGTCGGCGTGTCTCAACGGGGGAGAGTGCGCGAAATCGAAGGAGAACCCGCTCTTAGCCTGACGTTGGCAACGCTGCCGGGGGTGAAGATTAAGACCTTTCGTGTGACGGCTGATCAATTGCCTGATTTAGACAGTGCACCAGATGCATGGGTCGATTTGGTCGGTGTACCGATCGCGGATCAACCTCACTTCGTTGTCTTAGCTGATCCCTTTTCTGCTAAGGTCAATGATTTGCTGCAAGGGCTAGATTATGCTTATGCGGGGGCTTCTAAGGTTGGTGGGCTAGCCAGCGCTGATCGCATGGGTGGCACAACGGCTCTGTTTTGTGATGGTCACCTTTATCGAGAGGGGACGGTTGGGGTAGCGCTCAGTGGCAATATTGTGATGGACACGATCGTGGCTCAGGGATGTCGTCCGATCGGGCAGCCCTATTGGGTGACTGAAGGCGAACGAAATATTGTGTTGGGCTTGCAAGAGCGCGACAGTCTAGAAGAAAGCTCGACCTCTAGCCGCAAGGTTGCCACTCAGCGCACTCCGTTAGAAATTTTGCGCGAAGTCATTGATACCCTAAGCGAAGAAGACCGAGATTTGGCGCAACATTCTCTCTTTGTGGGAGTGGCGCAAAACGAGTTTAAGCAAGGGCTAGAGCAAGGCGACTTTTTGATTCGCAATCTGCTCGGTGTTGATCCGCGTGTGGGCGCGATCGCGATCGGCGATCGCATCCGTCCGGGGCAGCGTATCCAGTTCCATTTGCGAGATGCCCAAACCTCTGCCGAAGATTTAGAGGTCTTGCTGCAACGTTATCAAGCGGAGTCTGACGGGCAATCATCCGCGATCGGTGCTTTAATGTTTTCTTGCATGGGACGTGGGGAAGAGCTTTATGGCGAACCCAATTTCGACACTCAGCTTTTTGCTCAATATCTCGATCAAGTTCCGGTGAGCGGCTTCTTCTGTAGTGGTGAAATCGGTCCGGTTGGCACCACTACGTTTTTGCACGGCTACACCTCAGTGTTTGGCATCCTCAAAGAAAAAGATTAGGCTACATTTTTCGTCTTTCGGAGGTTCGTTTGGCTATTGTTCGGGTGCGTGAGCACGTCAATCCTCTAAGTCGCAAATATCAAACTCCTGCCGAGTCGCCTGACTGGGAGAAAATCTATGCTGATTTGGCGCTGCCTCTGCATCTAGATATCGGCTGTGGACGAGGACGGTTTTTGCTCAAAATGGCGCAGCTTCAGCCAGATTGGAATTTCTTAGGATTGGAGATTCGAGAACCGTTGGTCGATCAGGCGATCGAGTTTCGCGAT
>JBBRMC010000251.1:0-5632 GCA_038231055.1 Leptolyngbyales cyanobacterium | reverse complement strand
GGCGCGATCGCAAATTCTGCAATCACTCGATTGAAGCCACTGGGTAAATGATGGCATTCATCAAACACTAACAGTGCATATTGATTGCCGAGTGTCTCAGCATTAATTGCAGCGCTATCGTAGGTTGAGACGAGAATGGGAGTGCGATCGCGTGAGCCACCCCCTAATAACCCAACTTCGACATCAGGAAACGCCGCCGTTAAATGGGCGTACCACTGGTGCATCAAATCTAAGGTGGGCACCATCACCAAGGTGCTGCGCTGCGTGCTTTGCATCGCCAATTGTGCCAGATAGGTCTTTCCGGCAGCCGTGGGGAGCACAACGACTCCCATTCGTCCTGCCTGCTTCCATGCGTCTAGGGCTTCTTGCTGATGGGGATAAGGCTCCATCTCTAAGCTAGGCACCATTTCGACTTCTGAAAAGGCTTTAGCTTTATCGTCAAGCTCGGTGCCTTCGGCACGCATTGCCAGAACTAGGTTGCGATATTGATGGGCAGGAATGCGAAACCGTTCGATACGATCGTCCCAGATCGCATAGTCCATCCATGCCTTCCCTCGGGGTGGGGGATGCAAAATTAGAGTGCCACGATCGAACTTGAGCGTAGGAGTACGAGCCATGAGTTTTGCTCAGAACACTTGTTCGCTTGTCTGACGTTTATCGTGTCATCTCTTTCAAGGTTTCGCAAGCTAAACGGTGAGATTAAAGATAGAAACTTGGGGCAATTTGCGAAAGGATTAAGACAGATGACTGTTCACGCATCGGGATCGACTCCCATCGCTCTCAGTTGCTCTTCCAGTCGTGCGGCTCTGGCTTCGGCTCGTTCTGCCCGTTGTCGCTCCTGCTCAGTTCGTTGCCGCTCCTGCTCAGTTCGTTGCCGCTCCTGCGCGGCTTGCTCGGCTCCAGTCGGCACAACACCATCACGGGTAGACCAGCGCAACCAGCGATCGTGCTTGCCCTCAAAGACACCATCCCACAGCGTTAAGCCGATGCCGACCTGCTCTAGCCAGGTTTCAGTCATTTCTTGATAGCGGTTTCCTCGAAGCTCAAATACCTTTAAGAGCGTGTCTCCTAGCTGTTGAAGGGGGTCAAACACGGCATAATAAGCCACTCCAATGCGCGAGTAGTCTCTAAGTTTGCTGCCTAATTCATTGCCTTCTTTATTGGAGACAATCTCGATCGTCACATTGGGCGGTTTGCCAAACTCCCACACGAGGTAGGTACGATTCTTTTTCTCACGCCAGTTTTCGGGCACTTCGACATTGAGACTGAGAAACACATCGGGGACGATCGGAGGCTGACGCACGCCATAGAACACTCCCACGTTTGCTGCGACTAAAAAGGAGCAGTCAAGCACTGAAGGCTGGCTATAGAGCGGTTCTGTCAGAAGGCGCTGTTGCTTTTCGGTAATTAAATTATCCACAGGGGTGTCGTCCTCGATCTCCAAGTCGCGGATGTCTGGCGACAGATCAACCTCAGTAGCGATTTGCGACATGAGCAAGTCCTCTAGCGTTTAGAGACGATCGTAGCGGTTTATTGGGAAACCATACAAAAGAGATCGTGACGAGTCAACAGAGAAAACATAATATCAGTGTTTCAAGTATGGTCAGATGCGGTATAGCGGTTCTCAGTCTGGCGCGCTACACTTGCAGTCTTGAAGCTCTTGCCATCTCATCGCTGCCTGTACTGAACTAGCTTGGGAATCGCTATAACGATTCCTCAGATATCCGTGAGCAACAGATTTAAGACCCCATCCATATCAGAAATTATGTTAGCCTCTGCCTACTACAGCGATAACTGCGATTGAAGAAAGCTATAACCGTGGTCAAATCGTGGAATCATCCTACAGTTAAATCTGTTGAGTTCATCAACGATATCAGGACTATCAAAGTCTTTAGAGTTTCGATTCAAAAAACACGCCTGCCGTGGCTGATCGCGTCGTATGTGATCGATAACTGATGCGTAAACAAGAGCATCTTGTGGCATTAAATCATAAGTAGTTTCACAAGACGCTGCCTCAATTAGAATATCGGCGGTGAGTGCAACAATTTCTCCAGCATTGAGGAGCCGCTCTCGACATTGGAAAAAGCGATGTCGTTCTTCTTCATTACTTTGCACCATTAAGCTAGCGATGTCTTGGATACTCTCGATACGACTTGCATAAGAAGCTGTCCGTGAAAGCTGACGTAACTCAGCATCTAGCGACTGTTGCAGTTCTCGACGGCTCCTTGCTTGACGATTCAGTTTTTCATGAGGTTCAGCAAGACTATAGGCTGGAATAATGAGCTTTGCCTGTACTGACTCACAGAGTTGGAGGATTTGTTCACAACTTGCACACTGTTCTTGCTCGAAGGTTAGCTCTAAAACAAAATTTGTTTCAACATAAATATTCACGCGGCCGCCTCATGCTTAAGCCTTCCTCCGGCTAAGGCAGCACATAGTCCTGAATCAACTAACCAATCGTGATCAGCATCCACATCTTCAAGCAGTTTTCCAGAGTGGATGATCTCTCCAAGCCAGGATGCAACAATTAATTCAAGGCTTTGTCCACTGATTTGGTCAACTGTTACCCCTGCCCGTTCAAAGTAAGGCTGAAGAATGGGACGTGCGTCGATCGTATAGTTAGGTTCACTTTGATCTAGATGAGCTTCAGCATCAGTCCATAGATAAAATTTGTCTGGAAAAACCATGAGAAAATATGGAGCTTTTGGAAAAGTACCATGTGCAAGAATATTACGCCGAAGTCTTGCCGCCCATTCTGGTGATACGTTAGTTTTGCGTTTGACCTCAACTACAAGAGCAAGTTGACCGTTGCGATCGTCAACTACTAAATCCCAGCGATAAGGACTAAAAGCCATAACAGGCTCACTTTAGAAACCAACTACTCCACTATTTTGACGCAAAACGTTGGCTTTTCGCTAATTACTCAAAAATTGCTCAAACTAAACCAAATTGCTCAAATTAAATCAAACTGATAAGCGCGGTAACTTAGATACGTTATGCGCTGTGGAACGGGCGATCGTAGCTTTCAATTTAGCTTCAGCCTGATGATCTAACTCTGTTTATTAGTCTTGAGGTAAGGTTTTGTCAAGCGATCGTGTGCAGTTTTGCTAAGGGTCGTTTATCTGTAACGATCGCTTGATAGATCCGATCGCCGTTATATCTTCTTTTAGAAAGTTCCCAGTAGTGGTGATACCTTCTTCTTCAGTAACTCCACCAGGGCTGATTCCATATACTCATAGTCATCAGGAATATTTAGGCAGACCACTCGTTTGTGTTTCAGCCAAGGCTGAAAATTCTTTGAGAGTTTGCTGCGGTGAGACTTTTCCATCACAAAGATAATATCTGCCCATTGAATTGCTTCACTACTTAAAGGTGCTTCCGCTTCCCGATCGAGTCCTGCTGAATCTACCTCTAATCCTTCATACTCTGCAAATACTGCTTCGGCTGTAGGGCTGCGTAATCGATTCCGACTGCAAACAAACAACAATTTCATACACAATAGCCTTTTAGCACCGACTTATAGCCCGATGATTTCTGCAACAGTTAACTGATCCTGCTTTCTGTTAGCTATCTTTTGGAGGCTCAGAAGCCAGTTGAGAAACCTGTTGCGAGATCTCAGGATTATAGAGCCGTAGATAATTCCAATAGTTGCCAAACACCGACTTTACATAGCCCTTCGTCTCATCGTAGGGAATCATCTCGATAAACTCATCGGTGTCTTGCGTTTTTGCCTTCGCCAACCAGCCGCCCACCGCACCCGGACCTGCGTTATAGCTCGCAACTGCCAGCATTGAGTTATTGTTATATTCCAAATGCGTGTGGTCGAGATACCAGGTGCCTAAGCGAATATTGTCGTTGGGATCATCTAATTTGAACTGTTTAAGTTTGATATTGCTAGCGATAAACGTCGCCGTTTCGGGCATCACCTGCATTAAACCCGTTGCACCCACCGATGATTTAATTTTTGACTCAAAGCGTGACTCTTGGCGAATCAGCGCCGTCACCAAAAGCGGATTGAGTTGATGCTGCTGTGACCAATTCTCGATTTCTTGCAGGTAGGGGAACGGATAAAGAGATTGCCAGTAGCTAGGCTGCTGCTTGAGCGATCGATACTGTTCTTTTTCGTCAGGTTTGTCTCGATCGCTGAGATTTGACACCATAAAAATGCCGTCGAGATTATCGCCCACGCCGAGCCGCATTACGCCATCGGTCAGTTGTTCTGACATCGAGGGAGCCATGCGATTTTGAAACTCAACCTGCCAGTGAGTCCAAGCATCGCGATCTTGCCCAAGCTGGTAAAGTTCCTTGAGAATAGGCGATCCAGCAACGAGTTCGGGGCGAACGGCGGGTTTATCAACCTGAGGATTGAGCGATCGCACACTGTTAAAGTCGCCCACATTCCAGCCGAGCCTACTCGCCGATCGCCACGCATAATAAGACTCTGGGTGCTTTGCCAACACTTTTTGATAGATGGCTTTTGCTTCATCCGGTTTGCCCAGTTTTTCGGTCCACTTGCCGACCCAAAATCCAGCTTGGGCACCAATCTCGCTAGTAGGATTGTTGTCGAGAATGGGTTCTGCCCACTGTTTTGCAAGCCGAAGATCCCCGGCTCTGGCACGTTCTTGAGCGTAAGTCCAGCGCATCTCTGCTGCCGCATCAGTGCTGGCATATTGAGTCAGCACCAGTTGCCGGACTTGAGCTGCAAATTTGCTACTGTTGAGCTTGTCTAGCTGTTTCGATTTTTCGACCAGCGCGGCAGGTGCCCGATCGGGAAAATGCTCAATCACTTGATCGAGATAGGCGATCGCGAGTTGAGGCTGTTCGGCTAAGGCTGCGAGTCGAGTCAGCGCTAATCCGGCTTCTGGCGAGTTTGGGAACGTTTGGACAACTTGACGATAGCGGTCTTCTCCACCCGGTTTGCCGCTTAGATGAAGTCCGCGCGCGGCTCGATAGGCATTGACCGGAGTTTGAGGTGCCCGTGCATAGGCAGCCGCGCCTTTGTCATAAACCTGATTTTCCCAATAGCCAAAGGCGATCGCTTCCCAATCTTTGGGCTGTAGCTGAGGGGCAAATTTCTCAGTGATGCGATCGAGCAGACTGGTGTAGCCGTTTTGATTGATCGCATATTTGGCAACCAACATCAGCATGGCAAGCTGATTGGGATTCTTTTTAAGACGGAGTTGAGCGATTTCAACCGATCGCGGATGGGCAGGAAACTTCGCGATCGCTTGATCCCAATATTTAGGGTTCGATCGTCCTAAGAAAAACAAGCCTTCCGCAGCGGCAGGATCATCAGGATATTGCTTCACTAATTTCTGCCAAGTGGCAGTGGCTTCTGACTGTTTGCCAGCCGCTTCGTATGCCTGTGCCCGTTTCAGCAAAATCTGAGGAGACAACACCGAGTAATCTTTTTCTAAATCTTTTAATTGCTCTAGCGCTTTGTCCCCCTGCCCTTGAGCCACGAGATCGCTTGCTAGCAAATAACGAGCACGGTTTCTTTCTAATGAAGGAGCTGATTTCTCGGCAGTCGCTTTCAGGGTTGCAGCTCGCTGGGTCGGAGATTGGGAAATTAGAGGACTGACGATCGCGCTCGGAGATCCCACACTTTCGGGCTGCGGCGAGTTTAATCCTT
>JBBRMC010000250.1:0-5661 GCA_038231055.1 Leptolyngbyales cyanobacterium | reverse complement strand
CTGATTCTCTTAAAAGATAAAAACTGCTTTAACTCTGCAACCTCGTTAAACGTCAAAGTGTGAGTGACATAACAATGCGGGTTCTAAAGTTTTTCTCTATCTAGCGAATCAACCCTACCCCAATTTTGGGGGATTTAGGGGCATAAGCCGACTCAAACGAAGCGACGAGGACTTGTGTGTACACGGTAGCTTCTCCTTGGGGAGAAGGGTTGGCGAGGGCTTCGCCCCACTTCGTGAGGAGGGCAGAAGACGCTCACAAGTCTTACATTAGTCATGCCTGTCGCTGCACAACAGAACCGTTCTACTGTCGGAGTTTTGAACCACAGCCCAGCATTCACTGCTTCTCAAATTACCGCGATACAGTCAATCTCGACGCGCACATCTTTGGGCAATCGCGAGACTTCCACACAGGCACGAGCCGGAGCCGTCGCTTCATCAAAATATTGGGCGTACACTGTATTCATAGCGGCAAAATCATTCATGTCTGCTAGAAAAACAGTCGTCTTCACCACATCTTGGAGCGTTGCACCCGCCGCTTCCAGAATGGCTTTGAGACTAGTTAGCGATCGCTCGGTCTGAGCCGCGACATCCCCTTCACCTACGATCGCTCCCGTCGCTGGGTCGAGGGCAATTTGTCCCGCCACAAAAATCATCTGACCTGACGCTAAAATTGCCTGGTTATAAGGTCCAACCGGAGCCGGAGCCGCATTGGTTTGAATAATGGTGCGAGTCATAAATTATTTCTGAGCAGTGGGAGGAACGAGTTCGGTGTTGACTTCGTTGACAGAGCGACGTTTTAGAGCCGTAGACTCAGATCGGGGCAACAAGTCAAACACGGTGCGAAACACATCATCGACTTTCTCGTAGGCAACATTGCCTTTGCCGTCAAACACGACTTTGCCAGACTGGTCAAATACTACCGTCTGAGGAACATAGCCTTTGTAGTAATAGCCCGGTTCGGTCGGGTCAAACGTTTCTTTAACGGGCAAAGAGTCTACGCGGATGGGCATAAAATCAGCCGCTCGACCATAAAAAGCCTGAAGCTGAGACACCACCGCCGAAAACTGCTTACAGTCGCTGCTGTCATCGTTATAAAAGACCAGCAGAACAGGTTTATGCAAATTAAACGAGTCTTTTAGCTTGACTTTTGGGGGCACCAGCGACCCATTGCCCGCGTAGAGCGCAAAGATTTCGCCATCATAGCGATCGTCGGTCAAGCCAGCTATTGCAGGGTTGTTGATCGTTAAACCTGCGATCGTAAGCATCAACGACAAGACAAGCACCGAGAGGTTACGCCCCAACGCAGACCGAGAAAAAAAGTGTGAGCAAACAAAAGACATAAGCAGGATGACAGATTCAGAATATCGCTATTCCTATTGTCCGTCGTGATGGGAAGATGCTCAACTTAACTTTGCAATTTGCGTAGTTGAGGAGCCGTTTGAGGCGCTGCTAAATAAATATGAATTTGCTCTCTAACTTTTATTCTGGGGAGCCAGATCACTCAAAGTTCCCCAGCGGCATTCATCAGGCAGAGAACTTGATTTGATCGGATGGGCAGTTCTTTAAAGAGAAGTTGATTCTGACTCTAGGGCGATCGAATGCCAAGTCACCGTAGGCAGACTCACTTGCTGCACAAGAGGAGTGCACCCTAACCACTGCCGAGAAATTTCTATAAATGGTTGGGGGTTGCCACTCACACAAAATTCAGTAGGTTTAGGCGATCGCCCTTGTTTTAAGCCCAACAGGTCAAGTTCTTGAGACGCTGCCGTGACCACATAGACGGCGGGATCGATGAGCTGCACCGAGCGAGGCAACAGCGATTTCAATACTGGGGCAAGGTGCGGATAGTGGGTGCAGCCATAGACCAGAGTATCGATTTGCTGCTCAAGCAGAGGCTCTAAATAGTCTCGTGCCACTTGATAGGTGTAGGGGTCATCAATTCGGTTGGCTTCAATAATCGGCACAAATTCCGGGCAACCGACCTGCCACACGTCGGCAGTGGGGTCAACTTCTAAAATTGCGTCACGATAGGCATTACTAGCGGCTGTTGCGGGGGTCGAAATCACGCCGATGCGCTTGCCTACTTTCACGGCGGCTCGTGCCCCTGGCAAAATTACGCCCAAAATCGGCAATGTTGGAAACTCAGAGCGAACGGTTTCGATCGCCAGCGCTGAACTGGTATTGCACGCCATGATCACCATTTTGACCCCGCGCTGCACCATCCAGGTTAGAATCTCCCGCACATAGTTGAGAATTTCGCTTTGAGACTTTGTTCCATAAGGCAAACGAGCCGTATCTCCAAAATAGAGAATCGACTCGTTGGGCAATTGCCGATACAGCTCTCGTAAAACCGTTAGTCCTCCAACGCCACTATCAAACACCCCGATCGAGGCTTGACTAGACGGAAATTGATTGAGCGAAAACTCAGTTTGCCGACCAAAATCGGATGGTTGATTTTTCATGAATGAACGCTAACTCCTCACACACACACACTATCCACGGGCTTTAGAACCCCAACAGGGCGAAAGCCTAAATGATTTTAAGTCTAAACGCTAACGCTGATCGGCTCAATCTATACCAGTGCAGACTGTTAGCGAATGTACTGCAAAATTCCGCGAGCGATCGAGTCTGCCATCTGTTTGCGATAAGCAGCCGTTGACAGCTTAGAGGCATCATCTCGCCCTGTGACAAACCCCACTTCAACGAGAACGGATGGCATCGAGGTTTTTCTCAAGACATAAAATCGTGCCGTCCGCACACCCCGATCTTGAATTCCCGTTCCTTGCAAAACACTATTGTGAATCGATCGGGCTAACCCTGCTCCGCTTTGATAATAGTAGGTTTCTAAACCACTAATATCTGAACGGCTCAAGTTGATCGAGTTAGCGTGAATGCTGACGAATAGCGTTGCGTTGATTCGCTCTGCGAGACTGACGCGCGGCTCTAAATCGACATCGACATCATTAGTAGTGCGAGTCAACACCGCTTGGATGCCCTGCTGCTCTAGAGCGGCGGCAACTTGGCGACTAATATCCATGACGATCTCTTTTTCTTGCAGACCGCCAATTCCTATAGCTCCAGGATCAGGTCCGCCATGCCCTGGATCGACCACCACCACGATCTTGCCGTTGGGAACGCGCGGTAACGAGATGGGCGGTACATTCATCACGGGTGGCACTGGGATGTTAGACCCTGGAGACCCTGACGCGGGTGGCACCGGAAAAAGCGACGATCGCCGCAGTTGCAGGGCAAGAAGCTGTTGAGTCGGTTGATTAATCTCCCCAATTTGCGTCCCTGATGCGGGCAGAAGCAAAATTGCTACTGTGCTTGGATTTTCTTGCCGCAACCGCACTTGTAGCAACGGGCTACCCGCCGTGAGCCGCGGTCCCTGGATGGCTCGATCCAATACTGCCGACGGAAGTGTAATTCGATAGGCTCCCGATGCTCGATCCCAACCAGAGGTATAAGTGATTGGACGATCGGCGCGAATTAATAGCTGTCGGTTGCCTTCGTCTAACTCGACCGATTGCACGGTTGCTAACCCAGGGCGAGGCAACTGAGGCTGGTTGCTGCCAGGATTGGTTGCTGTCCCATCCGCTTGAGGCAATAGCACAACTCCATTAGAGCCGCTGGCACTCGCTTGCCAGTCAGCGCTGTTAGGGGATGTCATCAACAGCGTTAAGCGCACCACGGGAGGAGACGATTGCAGTTGCGTCACCTGCACGCGATTGACTCCGTTGCGGTTGACGAGAAAGTTACGAGACGACAAGCTGGGTGAAATCGACGCTCCATACAGATCGACGAGGACTTGACGACGATCGCTCGTGCGCTGCACCCGCGTCTCTGGCTGACCTCCACTCGTGCGGATAAAAAATCCGTCGGGTGTCGGCTGAATGCTTTGAATCTGCGTAATTGAGGTCGCCGTGCCCAAATTGGGGAACCCGATCGTCGGCACCGTCACCGATGACGGATCGCCAGCCGTGATAGGACTCGGAGCCGAAGTCAATTGAGGAGTCGGGAGCTGCACCGTCCAGTTTTGAGGAGACGCACCTCGAAATCGCACCTGGTTGGGGTCGATCGTGTAGCCAGGTGCCAACTCTACTACAATCCGTGCGGTGTCTTGATCGAACTGCCCCACTCGCAGCGATCGAATCGAGGTTCCGTTGCCGGGTTGCGTCACCGCAGGGCGACCAAGCTGAATTCCTGGCAGGTCAATCACCAATCGAGCCGGGTTAGCAATCAGTTGCGCTCTGGGTTGCACGCCCTGATCAGTTGTGAACTCTAAACGATTTTGGTTGGCATCAAACCGCCAAAATTGCAGTCTGGCTGCTTGAGCAGGCAATGTAATCAGAAAAAGGGCAAAAGGTAACAGAAAAAAGAAGAAATTAGCCGCTCCTTTGGCGACGTTTCTATTAACTTTTTCTGGCTTTCTTGCAACTAATTGGGACAATAATCCTTTGCGTTTCAAAGCAATTTCTCCTGGTGTGCCTCGCATCTCTGAAGGATTGGACAAATCGTAAGTCATCTGAATCTAAGGGCTAAATTCCTGCGATCGGTCGCATTTTCAAACAGATACAAGGCTGAGTTAGATAGCATCCTGACTCTGCCTAAAGTTTTTACAAATTGAATACCGCAGGGCGTTCCTCACACTGAGGAAGATTCATCAACGACAGAGATAATACTTGTTGATAGAGACCATAAAACTCTCAAGACATCGGTAATGCAATCTTTGTCTTTTAGTATTCTCAGCTTGATTACGCCTTTCTGGACAATCTGTGTAAATCACAGAAATTTACTGCACCCTCGCATCTCGAAGACGTAGAGATCAGCATTCAAGTTTCGGAAAGGCTCTATAAGATTTTTACTCAATAGAGTTTGGTTGCATAAAAGAAATAAGTGGAAAAGCAGCGTGTTTTGTAGGCGTGCATTTTTGTCGAATTTACCTAATTGATGAAAATTAGATTTAGGCTACAGCATTTTAATACACTTGCTTTCCACTCAAAACATTTTTTCGGTGACTCTGCGATAAATTGGATCGGGTAAGCAGTTTCGCTGTGCCAAAGGCAACGGGCAATTGATGCGGTTAATCTCCGGTGAGTAAGCTAGGCAAAGCGCAACACCTATCGCCCATCCGTTTCAAACGGTTGTTGTGTTGCTATTAGCGACCCAGCAACCGATCGTATTCGGCGTGAGAGCCAATCCAAAACCAGGCAAAGTCTCCTCCCTCAGCTATGGCAACTGCTCGGTAATGTAGTCCAATTCGCACTGACCAATACTGACCGACTTTTTTGAGATGCAGCGATGGATACCGAGAGTCTTGCTGAAGCAATTGGTAGGATTTGTCAGCTAAGTCTTGAATCTCTGTGGGTAACTGACGGTAGTGATACCAAAAATCTGGAGTTGCCCGATGTTTCACAGATCAGTACAACGTCCTTCACGGAGATCTTTGAGTGCTTTCTCTGCAAGTTGGTCTAATCGACCCGCTTTTACATCTGCTTCAAACTGCCGATCCCAAATCTCGGCATCAAATTCTGCAAACCAAGCACGAAACGCTGCTAGCTCCTCCGGTGGCAGATGAGCGATCGCGTATTCAATGTCTTTTAAAGTGGTCATTATCAAACCATTTGAACTTCTAATTTGACTGATCTAACTATATCAAGT
>JBBRMC010000249.1:0-5670 GCA_038231055.1 Leptolyngbyales cyanobacterium | reverse complement strand
TTCGCTCAGTCGAAGGAGCGCAAATGTTTGGTCGGATTCGGAGCTACATGTCCACGCTCAAGAAGCAAGGGTTGAATGTGTTGGACGCGCTCAAGCAAGTGTTCTTGGGTAATCCAACTATCCCTCAACCTGAGTAGTTACCTTTTAACAAGATTTATGGTTACCGTTCAAAAGCATTGCATGAAGGTACTCCATTTCCTGAACCCATGTGTAGACCACCTACACGAGACCACCAAAATCAAATGTTATCAGAGCGTCCAGATGTTGGACTAGCTGAGGCATCACTTGGAGCATCTTGGAAAGCAAAAGATGTTCCAATGAATCTCCATCTATTTGAATATATAGTGAGACATTCTTTATTAAGCTGGTGGCGAAGCATGATTGTTGAGGTTAGTTAAAGCTGCTCCCCATACAAGCAGCATAAACAAATTGCTGCACTGGAACTTACAGAGATTACCCTACGAAGAGATTACTCAACTCACCAAATCTCCGCCATCTGTGGGGTGAAACCAAACAAAACATCTTCACCAGACAAACTTTCAGGATTGTCTGAGATATCCAACGCCCGATCGGAGCGATAGATTTCAACTTGGCGGTTAAGTTTTACTTCCAGTCGAGGACATGATGATCAGTTCTCCGGTAGCAGTGCGTTCAAATCTCACCTCTCGATTGGCTTAACAGAGACGGTAGAGCTGCTCGTCGGTGCAAATCAATGGCGGAGTGAAGTTGAATGGTGAGTGCTATCATAGCGACTGAGAGATAGGCTATTTGGCTCGATCGTAGAGCATCCATCGAGCTAATAAAGATCTTGCTCTACGATCCTTCTGCCAAAGCTCCAAAGAACTTCAGAAATTTGGGTGTGAATGACAAGTGCTGATAGTTAACTCATCATTCAAAACCCAAAAATTGCTTACTCTTCGACCTTCACTGAAATGATTTTGTCACCCTGACGAATGGCGTTAACGACATCCATATCCTGGGTTTGCCCAAACGTGGTGTGTTGTCCATCTAGGTGAGGCTGAGGAGAATGACAGATAAAGAACTGACTTCCGCCTGTGTTGCGACCCGCATGAGCCATCGACAACGTTCCTGCCAGGTGCTTATTTTTGTTGATCTCGCAGTTGATTTTGTAGCCAGGTCCACCTGTGCCAGTTCCTTGCGGACAACCGCCTTGAACCATAAAATTGGGGATGACCCGATGAAACTTGAGATCATCGTAGAATCCTTTGTTTGCCAGATCTACGAAGTTTTGAACCGTTTTAGGCGCGTCTTGATCAAACATATCAAGATGAATCGTGCCCTTATCGGTTTCCATTATTATACGAGTCATAGCGTTGCTCCTAGTTTGCACCCTACGATCCTACAACTTGATGGAGTGATGAGGTTAAGCAGATTCAGGATTGAGTTTGCTCATTTCCCAGGTGGTGTAAGTACCGATCGGACTCCACACCAGATAAGGCACCAACAACAGCGCCGCCGTGCCAGACACTTGTAGGACAAAAAATGTCAAAATTAGACCCAATACGAATCCTAATCCGCCGATGAAGGTGCCGACATTCAATCTGCGAGTCCACAACATGACGGGAGAATAAAGGACGATCGTGACTTCTACTAGCAAATAAAATGCCATTAATCCCCAGTTTTGGGTGCGCTCCCACACGATGTAGGCTGACCACGCACCGCAGATGAAGACGATCGTCCAAATCACCGGAATCAAAGCCTCAAACGTTAGCCAATTGGGACGACGCAATCGGGCAAACCACTTCACGTCTTTGGGTTTGATGATCCCGCTTCCAAACGCGACGAGAAATGTAACAGCTCCGATTACCATCCACGATTTGAGCATCTCTCTGACCTAACTAAAAACGCTTGACAACTCTTCAGGGTCATCAAGCGCTATTGTCTCAGAGATTAATCCAGGGAAGCATCAATCTTTAGAAGCGATCGTGTCCCTTCCCAAAGAACGAATTTAGCCGAAAATGTCACCAAAGAACTCGATCGCTTCTTTCAGCGAGGCGATAAAGAGATCAATCTCCTCACGAGTGTTATAAAAATACAAACTAACTCGTGCAGTCGATTGGGCTTTGAGATGACGGTGAAGTGGCTGTGTGCAGTGGTGTCCCGCCCGAATGGCAATGCCTGCCTGATCCAAAATTGTAGACAGATCGTGAGGATGCACCTCACCCGCCGTAAATGCAGCTAATGCTGTTCGTCCGCTTCCATCTGCGTTGGGTTGAGGTCCATAAAGACGAAGCTCAGGAATTTCTTTTAGCTTGTGAAACAGATAGGCGGTGAGTTCTTCTTCGTAGGCGTGAATCTTGTCCATGCCGAGATTAGTCAAATAATCGACAGCAGCCCCTAGCCCGATCGCTTCTGCAATCGCCGGAGTGCCCGCTTCAAACTTGTGAGGCAAGTCCGCGTAAGTAGCGTGATCTAGAAAGACATCCGCGATCATCTCACCACCGCCGAGAAATGGAGGCATCGATCGCAGCAGATCCAATTTGCCGTAGAGAAAGCCAATCCCGGTCGGGGCGCACATTTTATGACCCGAACCAACTAGCCAATCACAGTCGATCGCTTGCACGTCGATCGCCATATGAGGCAAACTCTGACACGCATCGATCAAGACTTTTGCACCATAGCGATGCGCCTCTGCACAGATTTCTTTAGCAGGGTTAATGCAGCCTAATGTATTCGAGACGTGAACCACCGAAACAATCTTCGTCTTATCCGACAACAAAGACTTGAATTGCTCAAAATCAAATTCTTCGGTTTCGGTCAGCCCGACGAACTTCAGCACCGCCCCGGTTCTCTGAGCCAACATCTGCCACGGAATCAGATTGCTATGATGCTCCATCACCGACAGAATGATCTCATCGCCCGCTTTTAGAGTGCTGCCCCACGCATAAGCGACGAGGTTAATCGCTTCAGTCGCGTTGCGAGTGTAGACGATCTCTTGTCGAGACGCTGCATTCACAAACGCCGCCACTTTATCGCGTGCCCCTTCATAACCATCCGTCGCACGCGAACTGAGGGTATGAACGCCCCGATGAACGTTCGCGTTATCGAACTCATAATAGTGACGCAGCGCATCAAGAACGGCGATCGGCTTCTGTGAGGTTGCCGCATTATCGAGATAAACTAGCGGCTTACCATGAATCTGTTGGTGCAAAATCGGGAAGTCCGATCGCACTTTGGCGGCAATGGTCTTTTCTTGAATAATAGTCATCTTGAAGGGATGAGAATGAAGGATTGGAGCTTAGCTGAGATCTTGCACTAAATTGAAACTCTCTCATTTCTGGCATTCACCCACCCGTGATTGAAAATTACGGTCTAACGATGCGAAGTCCCCTAAAAGGACTAGAAGAGAATTTGAAGCATTCAGTCCGTTTTAACGGACTTCGCAAGGCTAGCCCGGAATTCTATTCACGGGCGGGACGGAAACGTAGCGAGTAGACAAATACCCGATTCAAGTTAGAGTTGTTGAGTTCGGATCAGGGTCGTGAGATTGGCTTTGAGAGACGCTACAGGAATGTGATTGATGATCTCGATCGCGAACGCATAAGTCAACAATTTACGAGCTTCTTCTTGGTTTAAGCCTCGACTTTGCAGATAAAACACTTCGTCGTCTTCTAACTGGCTAACCGTCGCACCGTGGGCACACTTGACGTTATCGGCAGTAATTTCTAACTGAGGTTTGGTGTCGATTCTGGCTCTCGGAGAGAGGAGAAGATTGCGGCTAAGTTGAGCCGCGTTCGTCAGTTGGGCAGCCTGTGGGACGGAGACTTTGCCGTTGAAGATGGCATGAGCGCGATCGCCAACAATACATTTCTGAACTTGATCGCTCGTCCCATGGGGTTTAGTGAAGGCAATCTTGCTGTGAGTGTCGCCGACTTGCTCGCCGTTGATCATCGTCAGCCCGTTAAGGGTAGTTTGCGTCTGCTCACCCGTCTGATAGACCTCTAAATTATGGCGAGAAATCTTGGCACCCAAGCTAATCGCATTGCAGATATAGCGAGAATCACGAGCTTGAGACACCGCCGTCTTACCGATGTGAAACGCAGTCTCACTTTCCCTCTGAACTCTAGTATGACTGACCTGAGCGTTGTCAGCAATCGCGATCTCCGTCACGGCATTGGTGAAATATCCACCGTCTGAGATCGAGACAAACTCTTCAATCAGCGTCAGACTGCTGCCTGATTCTGCAATCACGAGACAGCGAGGATTCGCGATCGTGGCGACCTCTCCCGTTGTAGCCACAAACAGAATTTGAATCGGTGTTTCGACATTCTGATTCTTGGGGACGTGGACGATCGCGCCATCGATCAAACTTGCCGTATTCAAAGCGGTGAACACGTCTTCTGCGCCCTGCTGTTTTGCTAAATAATCTTGCAAAGATGGCAAGAATTGAACCGCGACGCTTAAATTTGTGACTAAAACGCCTTCCGGCAAATCGTCCGTAGCCGATAAGTCGGGCGCGTAAAATCCATTCACAAACACAAGGCGACTATTCACCGCTTCGGGCAAAATGAACGATTCGATCTGAGCAAAGCTGATGGACGCTCGATCGGGCGACGCGAATCCAATTTGCACCAGCGATGACAGATCTGTGAATCGCCATTCTTCATCGCGAGTCGTGGGAATGGCTAATTCTTGAGCGATCGCTAGTGCCCGATCTCGGACTGCTTGCAAATCAGCCAATTCTTCGGGCAATTCAGGACGTAATTTTAGCAATCCAGCGAGATAGGCGGCTCGATCGACTCTCGCTTTGAGAGTTGGCACGATCGTATCGGTAGGGGTGGAAACTTCAATGCTCATCGCGCCACCTCCGCTGCTTCTTCTTCGCGCACCCATTCATAGCCACGAGCTTCCAATTCAAACGCCAACTCTTTGCCGCCTGTGGTGAGAATGCGTCCGCCTTCCATGACGTGGACAAAATCAGGAACGATGTAATCGAGCAGACGCTGATAGTGCGTAATCATCAAAATCGCGTTGTCAGAAGTCCGAAGTTGATTGACTCCGTTGGCGACGACTTTCAATGCGTCGATGTCTAACCCAGAATCGATTTCGTCGAGAATGCCAAGCTTGGGTTCGAGCAATGCCATTTGCAGAATTTCGTTGCGCTTTTTCTCACCGCCAGAGAATCCTTCGTTTACGCTGCGGCTGAGGAACGCGGCATCCATCTTCAGCAAATCTAACTTGGTGCGAACTAATTCATCAAAATCAAACGAATCGAGTTCGTCTAAGCCTTCTTGTTTGCGCTTGGCATTATAAGAGACGCGCAAAAAGTCTAGATTGCTAACACCCGGAATTTCTAACGGATATTGGAAAGCGAGGAATACGCCGGATTTTGCCCGATCGTCCGGTGCCATCTCCAACAAGTTCTGTCCCCGAAACATGACCTCACCGCCCGTCACCGTGTAAGCCGGATGCCCTGCCAAAATCTTAGAAAACGTACTCTTGCCCGATCCATTAGGACCCATAATGGCGTGAATTTCACCTGCTTTGATCTCCAGATTCAAACCTTTGAGAATCTGAGTATCGCCTACATCTGCGGTCAGATCTTTGACCGATAAAATGACTTCGCTGTTTTCGTTAATCACACACTGACCTCTCGATGAATTCCCTACAGTTGACTGATTCGTTTCAGAATCCTGAACACTTCATACA
>JBBRMC010000248.1:0-5671 GCA_038231055.1 Leptolyngbyales cyanobacterium | reverse complement strand
CAACACTCAAACCAATCAACGTCTGGGATTCTTATATGGAATGTCTAGCAGCTTGTTGATCCACGAACAGCCCAGCCGATTTATTAGCAGTTTATTCAGTCAACTGTCTAAGCAATTGCAATTAGAAGTCTATATTAATTACCTGTTTGACTCCGATCGTCAAATGCTGCATCTTCACTCCCATAAAGGCATTTCTGAACGGGACGCGTTGGCGATCGAATGGTTAGCGTTGGGTCAGTCAGTCTGTGGGGCGGTTGCTCAAAATCGCACTCCGATCGTCATTGAGCAGGTGCAGGAATCAGAGAGTGATCAAGCGATGTTAGTGCGCTCGATCGGAGTGACGGCATATGCCTGTTACCCTCTCATCGCCCGCGATCAGGTGATGGGCACTTTGGCATTTGGCACCCGCAACCGATCGAGCTTTGACGCAGGCGAACTTGCCTTGATGCGCGTCGTCTGTGATCAAGTCGCAACAGCGTTAGAACGTGCCCAACTCGTAGTCAAATTGCAGCAGCAAACCAAGGAACTAAAGCAAGCCAACCGCATGAAAGATGAGTTTTTGGCGACGCTTTCCCATGAGCTTCGCACCCCGCTTAACGCCATGCAGGGCTGGACAACCATGCTACGGACTCGCAAGCTCGATGCAGCCACGACAACACGGGCTTTAGAAAGCGTTGATCGCAACACAAGATCCTTAGCGCAACTGATTGAAGACGTGCTCGAAGTGTCGCGAATTATCACAGGCAAACTGCGGCTTAAGTTGAGCAAAGTATCTCTCGCCCAGGTGATCGTAGGAGCGATCGAGACGGTGAGATCCAGTGCAGAGGCAAAATCAATTCAGATTGAGTTCCACAGTGATCCGACGGTGGGGATGACCGTGGGAGATGTGACTCGACTTCAGCAAGTGATCTGGAATTTGCTCACGAATGCGATTAAGTTCACGCCCTCAGAGGGTCGAGTTGAAATTTCTCTAATGGCTGAGGGCAGCGATGCCAAAATTACGGTGAGCGACACCGGACAGGGCATCAGTCCTGAATTTTTGCCCTATGTCTTTGATCGGTTTCGGCAAGCAGACAGTTCGACGACGCGATCGTATGGCGGGTTGGGGTTAGGTCTAGCGATCGTGCGTCATATTGTGGAGATGCACGGCGGCACCGTTCACGCTGAGAGCTTAGGAGATGGAATGGGAGCAACCTTTACCGTGAGGCTACCCCTCGAAATGACCGAAGAGGGCAGCAAAGAAGACGGAGAGCCAAACTTCACGAAACCTCAGTAATTCTTGCCGATTAAAAACGTTCGAGTTTTGGTTGTGGATGATGAAACCGTCCTGAAAGCTGCATCTACCGATAGAGAGTCGAATGAACCCATTCACTTATTCTGAAGGTAGATTTCTAGTCGAATTTCTACACCGATACTTTACATTTTGTTTGTATGCACGAACTGGTTCAAGCTGTTTTGAACAGCGATGAAAAAACGGCTCTCTATCAGGTGATCGATGCGCTGTCCACTTCAGAAAAGCGCTACTTCCTGAGAACCGAAATTCTACAGGCGTTCGCAGACTATTGTCACCACGCTCAAAAGCCTGCTTACTTCTTTCACGCCTCCTCGATCGGAGAACTCATGCACCACACCCATGAGATGATTCTTCAATCGGGAGAGACCTGGTTTTTGCTGCGTCCGTGGATTGGCTATCAAGAGATTTGGCGGTTGAGCACTGATTTAAATCACTTTGATCAAATGACTCCCGAAGCGTTGTTAGAGGTTCGCGATCGCTTTGTCGATCGTGCCCAGCCTCGCATTTTAGAACTTGATCTTCGCCCATTTCACAAAGGGTCACCGACGATTCGTGATCCCAGAAATATTGGACAGGGGTTGGCATTTCTCGATCGCTATTTATGCGACAAGCTGCTGAATGACGCGGAATATTGGCTAGATGCGTTGTTTAACGTGTTGAATCTAAGCCATTACGACTCGATCGAACTACTCATCAACGATCGGATTCACTCTAGTCAAGAGATGGCTAAACGGGTCAAACAAGCATTGCGATTTTTGCGATTGCGACCAGAGGATGAGCCGTATGCCAAAGTGCACGAGCAACTGCGAGAATTGGGATTTGAGCCAGGATGGGGCAACACCGCTAGACGTGCTTCTGACACGCTGGAATTGCTCGATCGGCTGATTACCAGTCCTGAGCCTGCCATTTTAGAAGCCTTTGTGAGCCGCATTCCGGCAACCTTTCGAGTCGTGCTGGTCTCGATTCATGGATGGATTGGGCAAGAAAGCGTGCTAGGGCGACCTGAAACGACAGGACAGGTTGCCTATGTGTTGGATCAGGCTCGAAGCTTAGAGAACAAACTACGAGAAGAGATGCAACTCGCGGGGTTAGACTTGCTGAATATTCAGCCGCAGGTGTTGGTTGTGACACGCCTGATTCCCAACTGTGAGGGCACTCAGTGCGGGGTGCGGCTCGAAAAAATAGACGACACCGAAAACGCCTGGATTTTGCGGGTGCCGTTTCGAGAGTTTAACCCCAAGGTGACGCAGAACTGGATCTCTAAATATGAGATTTGGGGCTATTTAGAGACGTTTGCGATCGATGCCGAAGTCGCCATTCTCAAACAACTCGGCACCAGCCCAAATCTAATTATCGGCAACTATAGCGATGGCAATTTAGTCGCGTTTCTATTATCTCGTCGTCTGAAATCGATTTACTGTACCATTGCCCATTCTCTCGAAAAACCAAAGCGGTTGTTCAGTAATCTCTATTGGCAAGATCTCGAAGATCAGTATCATTTTTCCGCGCAATTTACAGCAGATTTGATTAGTATGAATGCGGCGGATTTTATTGTCACGTCGTCTTATCAAGAGATTGTGGGGACTCCCGAAGCGATGGGTCAATATGAGTCATACAAGTGCTTTACGCTACCGCAGCTTTATCACGTAGTGGATGGCATTGATGTGTTTAGCCCCAAGTTTAACCGTGTGCCGCCAGGGGTCAATGAGAAGGTTTTCTTTCCCTATAGTCAAGCGGACGATCGCTACTCTGGGTTGCAGAGCCGAATTCATAATCTGCTGTTTACGCGTCAAGATTCGACTGCGATCGGAACGCTAGCCGACCCTCACAAACGACCGATTTTGGCACTTGCGCCGATGACCCCACTCAAAAACCTGGCTGGGTTAGCAGAATGTTTTGGCAAAAGTCAAGAACTTCAGAAACACTGCAACTTGATTCTAGTCACTAATAGTCTTGAGTCCAATGAGTCAACAGGTTTTGTAGTAGCCGAAGAAATCAAAAAACTCCACGCCGTTTTGAATGAGTATCATCTGCACGATCGAGTCCGGGTGATTGGAATGCGCTTCACTAGCGTAGAATTGGGCGAAATCTATCGGGCGATCGCCGATCGTCGAGGCGTATATGTGCAGCCTGCCCACTTTGAGGCGTTTGGACGCACCACTCTAGAAGCCATGATTTCGGGGTTGCCGACTTTTGCGACTCAGTTTGGCGGCGCGTTAGAAATCATTCACGACAAAGAAAACGGATTTCATATCAATCCTATGAATCACGAAGAAATGGCTGAGGAGATCCTGAGTTTTGTAAAGCAGTGTGAAACCGAGCCGCACTATTGGCAAACTATTTCTGACCGAGCCATCAAGCAGGTGCAGGAGCAATATAGCTGGACATTACACACCCAGCAACTGCTCTTGCTAGCAAAAACTTATGGCTTTTGGAGCTATGTGTCTCGCGACGATCGAGAAGCCCTGTTGCGATATCTAGACGCGCTATTCTATCTCCTGTATAAGCCAAGAGCTGACTTGATTTTAGAAGCGCACATGCAGCGCTAGGAATCGAAATACCCTCGCCCTAACCCTCTCCCCAGGGAGCTACCGTGTACACACAAGCTGATCGATCCGTCATTGCCAAAATCTTTCGCCCCCTAAATCCCCCCTTCTGGGGGACTTTGAGCCAGAAAGAGGTTCAGAGTTTAAGCCATTGCTCAGGGTCAAAGTCCCCCAATTTTGGGGGATTTAGGGGGCACAAGCCGACTGAAACGAAGCGCTCAACGATTTGTGTGTACACGGTAGCCTTGGGGAGAGGGCTAGGGTGAGGGTGAGAAGTTGCACCTTAATAAATCCACGTTCCTTAGATCCTCTAAACATCCTTTGAGATTATGGGCGATGAATCCAGCCGTTGATGGTGAAGCGGCTATCTTGAAATACCCGAGACGGGCACCTCACAGGTAAGACTTCGTGCATAGAGCGACTGAGGAAAAAGACGATGCTGTTATTTCGAGGTTCGATCGTCTTATAAGAGTCTGCGTTGATGTAGTAGGTGTTCTCAATCTTGCTGTCGTAAATGACGAGTTCTCCGCCCGAAAAAGGTTTGGGTTCTCGATAAAAATAATAGACGTAGGTGAGTTCTCTCATTGCAGTATTTGAACTGCCATTGTCGTTATGAACTTTGTAATAATTGCTATCATTATGAGCCGTCAGTTGAGCCTCAATGTGAGATATAGAAAACGGCGATAATTCTAATGTTCTAAAAATATCTGGGGTGATGGATTGAATTCGATCGCTGACCAACTCTGCAAACTCAGGAAAGTTATAAAGAACGCTTGAGCGACGATAATTCACCTCCTCGGTTGAGGTGCTAGTCGGCACAAATTCTGCCTCTTCTGCAAACACATAATTCAGCAATCTTTTCTGATCTTCTCGGGTGAGAAAGTTATCAACTTGTAGGTACTTAGACTCTAAAATATCTAGATTCATCGTTGATTAACCTAAATAGGCTTGTCTGACTCGATCGTCGTTCAACAACTCAGATGCTTGATTGGATAGCGTCATGCAACCTGCTTCTAAAACATAGCCACGATCGGCAATTTGTAAGGCTAGATTTGCGTTTTGCTCAACTAAGAGAATGGTGACTCCAGTTTCTCGGAGGTTTTGAATAATCGTGAAAATCTCACGCACGATCGTGGGTGCCAATCCCAAACTCGGTTCGTCTAATAGCAATAGCTTAGGACGGCTCATCAAGGCACGAGCGATCGCTAACATTTGCTGCTCACCGCCGCTCAGGGTGCCTGCTAGCTGGTTTTTGCGCTCTGCCAATCGCGGAAATAATAAAAACTGCTGCTCGATGTCAGACTTGATGCTGAGACGCGACGATCGAGTGTATGCTCCCAACTCTAAGTTATCTAACACGGTCTGCTGGGCTAAGACTCTTCGCCCTTCTGGGCTGTGGGCAATTCCCAGTTTCACCACTTCGTGGGGACGACGACGAGTAATGTTTTCACGGTTGTAGAGAATCTGTCCTTGCCGAACATCAACAATGCGAGAAATTGCCCGAAGCGTTGTGCTTTTGCCAGCCCCGTTTGAGCCGATCAGCGTCACGACTTCGCCGGGATAAATGGTCAGATCGATCGCTTGTAGCGCCTGAATACCTCCATATTGAACGCTGAGTCCTTGAATGTCGAGCAGAGGAATGTCTTGCATGACGTTTAATCTGTGCCTAAATAAGCTTCGATGACGGCTTGATCGGACTTCACATCGGCGGGATTTCCGATCGCGATCAGTTGTCCAAAGTTGAGAACGGCAATGCGATCGCACAAGCCCATGACGAGGGGCACATGATGCTCGATTAGCAAAATTGTCAAGTTAAACTGGTCACGAATCT
>JBBRMC010000247.1:0-5672 GCA_038231055.1 Leptolyngbyales cyanobacterium | reverse complement strand
GGAGATGTTGAACGATCGGCGCGTCAGATTCTCAACGATTTCCGTAAAGGAACACTGGGCGCGATCGCGCTAGAACTCCCCTGATTTGAGCACCTACTCTGTGAATAGCTGCATCAGGTAGTGAGGCGGACAATTTGAACACGACAGTCTTTGTCTAAAGTTTATGCTTCCCACAGGTCTCCCCCTCTTGAAAAAACTGGGAACTTTTGAGATTTGATTCCCGTCGCATTTATAAAGCTTGTGTAAACCAACGGAGAACCTGTTCGTACCAAGCTTTTTTATACCGTTTGACTGCCTTATAGTGGGGTGCACGATGAATGGGACCGCAGTTTTCTAGACTTAGACGTGAAACGCGGCTCAGCCAGTTAGAGCATCAAATCAACTTAGATTAAGTCCCGAAGTGCATAACTCTTCGGGTTGCTCACTACAAGACTTATAAGATCCGCGACCGTTGCTCTATCTCAAAGCGTGCTGGGGTGTTCCTATGGCATTAATTCGTGAAGTGGTACAACAAGCTCTGATGACGGGCTTATTAACGATCGAGGCTGAAAATCAACTACGACAACTTCTTTCAGCTAAATATGACCAAGAAGATTTTCGGGCATTCATGACGCTGCAACGTGCCGCTATGTCTGGCTCGGTCAAGCAAGAATCTCGACACCTAATGTCATCAGCTCGGTGAGCAAATCAGGGCATTTTCTGCACTGTGCGCTACAAATCAGACAAAACGGCTCTATCTGTGGCAATCTGAGAGACAGAGAGAATTTCAATCCTGTTTCTTTGCTGTCGAATCTTAACAACAGCCGTATGCAAACTTTGTCAACTCCCGCTCCATCTGCTCCGATTTCTGGCGAGCTTTCTACTGACCCGACGATCCACCGTCGCAAAACCCGTCCCGTTCCAGTTGGCAGCATCACAATCGGAGGCAGTCATCCGGTCGCAGTGCAGTCAATGATCAATGAAGACACTCTAGATATTGAGGGATCGGTTGCAGCGATTCAACGGCTGCATGAAATCGGCTGCGAAATTGTCCGCGTGACAGTGCCCAGCATGGCACACGCCAAAGCAATGGAAGAGATTCGCGATCGATTGCACAAAACCTATCAGCCTGTGCCCCTCGTGGCAGATGTTCACCACAACGGCATGAAAATCGCGCTCGAAGTGGCGAAATATGTCGATAATGTGCGGATTAATCCGGGTCTCTATGTATTTGAAAAGCCCAAGAGCGATCGCACAGAATACACGCCTGCCGAATTTAAAGAGATTGGTGACAAGATTTACGAAACGCTAGAGCCGCTAGTGGTTTCTCTGCGCGACCAAAACAAATCGATGCGGATTGGGGTCAATCATGGCTCCCTGTCTGAACGGATGCTGTTTACTTACGGTGACACGCCAGAGGGCATGGTCGAGTCGGCGCTAGAGTTCATTCGCATTTGTGAATCGCTCAACTTTTATCATATTGAACTCTCGCTCAAAGCATCGAGAGTGCCTGTGATGCTGGCTGCTAATCGCCTCATGGTCAAGCGCATGAACGAGTTGGGTATGGATTACCCGCTCCATCTGGGCGTAACTGAAGCCGGAGACGGTGAATATGGACGAATTAAATCCACTGCCGGGATCGGCACCCTGTTGGCAGAAGGCATCGGCGATACGATTCGCGTCTCTCTGACCGAAGCGCCTGAGAAAGAGATTCCCGTCTGTTATGGCATTCTGCAAGCCTTGGGGCTGCGAAGAACGATGGTTGAGTACGTAGCGTGTCCATCTTGCGGACGCACGCTGTTTAACTTAGAGGAAGTCTTACACAAGGTACGAGATGCGACGCAGCACTTAACCGGGTTGAATATTGCGGTGATGGGCTGCATTGTCAACGGTCCGGGTGAGATGGCAGACGCTGACTATGGCTATGTCGGCAAACAAGCCGGATGGATCTCCCTCTATCGGGGTCGAGATGAGATCAAGAAAGTGCCCGAAGCGAATGGCGTTGAGGAGTTGATTAATTTAATTAAAGGGGACGATCGCTGGATTGATCCCTAAGGTCAAAATAGCCCAATCCCATATCGATTGTTGAATACGATGGATTGGCTGCTATGGCGCGATCTGTGAGACGTTCTACCGAAACCTCTCTATGGCATCGGGAGAAGTGATCTCGTTGAATTTTGGCAGCAGAGATTTACGAAAAAGCCTTTCAGACCCATCATCTGAAGGGCTTTTTCGTTAGCGGAATTCTGCCCACCCTCTATTCAGCGATCGGATGCTCATCTGAAGTCTGCTGGTAGGTGTAGAAACTGGCAATTAGGGCGATCATCAGCCACCACAACGTATTCACCGCCGGACGGTATAGAACCGTATCCACGCATCCATGAGCAAACATAGCAGTTAAAGCACCGAGGATACCAATCAACCAAAAACCATCGCGATCGCCCAGTTGTCTCAGACGATTTAACTGCACAAACCCCTGGTTAAATATCACTAACAAGAGCCACAAAAACGAAAATAACCCAATCAGCCCCATTTCAACCGTCACCTCTAAGAGAATCGAGTAAGCACTGAGCGCACTATATTTTGCTCTCTGGTAAAGGGGATAGATTTTTTTGAACGGGGGATCACCGGGACCAATCCCAAAAACTGGATAGTCGTGAATCATTTGCAAAACTGAAGTCCACACATTGAGACGATAGTTGTTGCTGCTGTCACCCCGTCCGGCAAAAATGCTGGCGACTCGATAGCGCAACAGGGGGATCGTAATCACCGCCAAAATAAACAGTCCGGTAACGGTGCCGATCGCGATCGGAAGTGCCCAAATCCTCCAAAAGCGCGGCATCGTTCTGCTCCACCAATACAACAGCAACACCAGCAAGGTCAGCATCAACACCACCAAGCCTATCCAACCGCCTCGACTCCCCGTGTAATAGAGACACATGAAGTTCGCCACGGTCATCGTCACTGCCAAAAGTTTTGCAACCCAGCCCCGCCAAGCAAATATTGCGGCAACACTCAACGCGATCGCAGGCAGCAAATAACCTGCCAGCAGATTTGGGTTTCCTAAAAAGCTATAAACTCGCACCGCTTGAGCATTGGGAGATTCTGGATCAACCCACGTCGCCAGCGCCTCTGCCCCAAAAAACTGTTGATGAATACCATAAACGCTCATCAGCAGAGCAACGTGTAAGTAGAGCGTAATCAGCCACGATCGCAGCCGAGACGACCGCAACACCCTCGCTGCCAGCGCAAACAGCACGATATAGAGGGTCAGCTTACTCCATCCTATAAAGGCTAATTTCTTGACAGGAGACATGGCAGCAGCGACCGTAGCAACCCCCCAAAACAGCGCCACCATTAGATGAATGGGCGTTAACCCCGCTCCTAAAACCGCTTTTTGCTCTGAGTCAAAGCCCCGATCGTCTGAAATCGTCAGCAGTGCCCAATAACAGCCGCACGCAAACAGCAGCACACCCGTTAAATCACTCGACACAAAGGGAGCCAACCCAAAAACTGTGCTCAAGAGGGCTGCTCCGATCGGATCTGCCCACTGCATCAGCACACTGCGCTTACGCCACCCTTGCAACGGTCCGACTAATCGATGCAAATAGCTAACACCGCGCCACTGATAGAGCGGCATCGCAGAGAGGGTGATCTGTTGCCAAACCGAATTCATACGCGATCCCCGAAGCTTTAGAGAATAATAGCCAAGCCGCATTTAGGCTATGGTCAATTATCCTCAAAAACGGCTCGTTGGCAAGGACAGTCATCTTGTTAGCTAGGCACACTTAATCGGGGAAGTGTGATTACATACCGATGCCCCGACTCAGAGCCATTTTGAAGGAGAATCTGTCCGCCGTGCATTTCTACCAGTTGACGGCTCAATAATAGTCCTAAGTTTCGGCGAAGAGCGCCTGCCTCGATCAGGACGGGCACCGCTTCATAATCAGCGATCGCAGTGGTCATCCGCTCATTCCCCAATCCGTCGTTGCGATTAGTGTAATCATCGCAGTCGAAGCTCCTCAAAGCAGAAGAGCCAGTAGTTGTACAGATCTCAGGGTAGTCCATCCCCTCACCAAAGCACGGATGAGACGACCAAACGGTTATCCTCAACCCACTTCCCCTATGAGAGACGTGAAGGTGGAGCAAACTACCAACATTAGACGCTTGAAGCACGCCAAACATCAGGTGATAAAGCATCTGCCGAATCTTATCTTTATCTAACACCCAGATGCGGTTTCCAGGCTCAACCGAAAGCCGAATAGTTTGCTCTCGTCGGTGAGCGGCTTGTTCTAAACTGCTGATAGCTTGCTGACAAAGCATAGCGACCTCAACAGAAGCAAGATTCAGGGATTGGTTACTGGCATCTAGTTGAGACAGTTCTAAAATCTCTTGAACCAGAGACAGCAAATATTGACCACTGTGGTGAATGATATCTAAATATTCTTTCTGTTTAGGGGTCAGGGGACCATAAATTTCTCGATTTAAGACGCTCGCCATTCCCAAAACAGACGTGAGGGGAGTTCTCAGTTCTTGAGTGAGTTGAGCGAGTAGCTCAAACTTGACGAGATTGACCGCGGGGGTAAGGGATTGAGGGGCGATCGCAGGAGCAGGCTTTCTATAAGTCTTAGCAAAATAAGTGCGCTCATACTCGCTCATACTTAAACGAGCGGTGAGCGCTAAAAATTCCATATCTTTTACCGTGAAGAGCCGCGGCATCAGATCCATAATCGCCAACGCCCCAATGCACTCGCCGCTCGAAGTCAATAAAGGAGCACCCATATAGGCACGAATGCCATATTGTTGGGTGAGCGTGCTATTGCTGAAGGCGCAATGATTGAGCGTGTCTTCGATCGCCAACACTTGATGACTGTCCACGACGTGGACGCAGAACGACTCATCACGAGTCATCTCACGAGACATTGCCAGACCATTCATCAAACCCAAGCGAGATAGCCCGACTGCCGACTTAAACCATTGGCGGTCTTGCTCCATCAAGCTCAGAATGCAGATAGGAGACTCTAAAAAATGAGCGGCGGTTTGAGTTGCCTCCTCAAAAATTGGAATGCTGTCTGTTTCTAGCAAGCCCAACTCCGTCAGTCGTGACAGACGCTGATACTCACGCATTGCCACTGTTAAACCATCTAAGCGACAAAAAAGTCTGCTTTCAGGGATTCCCATTCCAACCCCAACCTCTATCGATAAATCCGTGAGATCGTCTAAGCGAAGAAACTTCTTTATAGAGCAGTCTTCATCTATACAAAGATTGCCCTCGGCTTAAGAGATGTGAACGGACGGTAAGCAAGAGAGATTACTGAAGTTTGGGAATTATTTGCCTGATGTGACTAGGAAAACTAACAAATCTTCGACATTTCTACATAAAAACCAACTCGAATGGTCACTCAAACCAAGCAGGATGCTCTAACAAAGCCGCAATTACCCGAACGCCGCGCAGTTGATTAGATAGCGGCAAATGTCCTCTCGGAGCGTCTAGACTCCAGGTAAACTCATTGGGGTAGCGAGTCCAATTATTACCAGATTTCCAGCCGATCTTTGACCAGAGCTTGTCCCAGTTTTTGCCCACACCGAGCCAAATCTCACGCTGCACCGAGAAGCCAAACCGACTGTTTGAATGGGCAAGCCAGAGGGCATTAATGGTCTGCAAATCGATCGACGACAGGCTCTCAATCTCG
>JBBRMC010000246.1:0-5675 GCA_038231055.1 Leptolyngbyales cyanobacterium | reverse complement strand
TCAAAATTTCTTGCGCCTTAAGAGGCAGGGAATTTACCCTGGATGAAGTTGGTTTGTTGTAGAGTCTGACCTCTTGCTCTCCCAGCTTGAATCCTGATTCGCCTAAAACGAATTACTTGCGTGAGATCGAGGAACTACTAAGTTACCCTTACAACATTGCATTACTTATCAACAAATTGCAGTGATCGCCAAAGTAGGATCTCCCTTGTGACTAACCCATAGGCAACTCCATAAATTACCCAGGACAATACTAAGCCAATCGTTCCAGTCGCAGTGACATCGATCGTGGCGATCGCAAGGTTACCTACAGCCCAGCTCAAACTGCTAGACAGCACCCATCCATTCGCTTTAGCAATCTTTTCTTTTAGCACAAGCCATTGGGCTAGACCCATTACGATGCCGCCCATAGCGCCACTTACAAATCCACTTATCACTCCACTGATCGCCCAAACTAGCCCGATGTTGACTGTGCCAAATATCGCTAAATTGACCATCCCAAAAACCTTATTGCCAACCATCGCAGTCATCAAGTTGCCGATCGTCCAACCTAAGCTGCTCGCTACTACCCACCGATACCCTTGAGCAATGCCTTTTCCAAGTACCAGCCATTGAGCCAAACCGATTAAAGCACCTGTGATCACTGAACTGATTGCAAAGCCAAATGCCCAGGCTTTAGAGTTACCCATCGCAAACCCGATCGTAAAGCTAATGGACTTACCCAAAGCCAAGCTCACAGGAATACTAGTGCTACAAGCAAGGAGCCAGCGCCTATAGAAACTTTTGTCAGCAAACAGAGCCACCAAATCTTTCTTCATTCCTTGAGCCATTGTTCTTTAGAGTTCAACCTGATCAACCCTGATAAATTGCAATCAATCCCTAAACACAGCAGTCGCTAGGGGGTCTCCCAAAACCAGATCGCGCCAGCCGATAAAGCGAATCGATCCATAGTAAGCAGTCGCCAGGTTAGCCCCCGCAAAATAATTGCCGAACAACACCGTGGGAGACCCAATTCCCTGTAGCTCTGGCTCTTCGACATAGCCCCGAATACCTGTGACTCCCTGGGCACGAGTCATCAAATCTCCAACCAGAGACTGACCTGTGTTTGTGGGAAAAAATGTTCTCCCACTGCTTGAAACAATAGTCTCGGCGATCGCTCCTGGCAAAAACTGCAAGCTTTGGTAGTCCTTGAGTTGAAAAACAGGATCATTTGATCCCCATGAGGCATAGGCGATCAGATTGTGTGCCGTTGCAAATGTTTTGGGAGGTGCAAACATGACCTGCAAGTTTGAAAACGATGCTTTGATTAACTGCTGACTTAACCGGAAATCATTGTTAATGTCTTGGCCCGAAGCTTCCCACATGGCTTTGGATTGGGGATTGCATTTAGGGACGGCTTTCTGAGTACAAGCTTTGGGATCAAAGATATCTACCAGTTGCGATTCACCGCTACTTTCATTCTCGTGGAAAGCATCTAGTAGAACAGTTCCGGAGAGCGAGGAGCGTCGGGTCAGGGCACGATCGACCAAAGATCGGGCATCTGCCTCACTATACCCATCTAAACGAGTCACTAGATAGCCGCCTGTCAAACGATGCTCAAAAGGATAGGTCTGCCGCCAGTAGAGGTTGGGAGTCAAAAGACCAAAAACTTCTTTGCCAGACATCTTTTTGTAGTCGAGGTCTCTAAATGCAATTGCTGGGGTCTTATAGTCGAGCGCTGCGATCGTCGAGTCAAGCGACTGATGCTGAATGAACGTCTCCCCGTTCACAAGGGGATGGGGAACATTCTTAACACGCAAAGGAACCCCTTTTGTGAGCACGATATAGCGAATTTGATCAGCAAGCTGCTTGCGGTTGAGGAATTCTCGCAAGGGCTGCTCGACCTGTTTTTGATAAAGAGGGTACTCGATCGACTCAAAAACTTGCTGTTGGCTACTGTCAACTAGTCCCAGCGTTAGCAAGTTTGTTGTGGGGATACCTCGATGCCACATATAGTATTGAGCGATTCGCAAAGAAACGGGGCTATTGCGGTTCGCAATTATTAGAACTCGTGAAGCCTCTGGGTGAGCGGCTAGAGTGTTGAATGAGTTTACCTGGATTACCCCAATTAGGATCAGAGCCATCAACGTTAGGAAAAGGACACAGATCGGCTTTTTTAAGCGAGGCAAGGTTAACTGAATCATGCGTCAGACACTCACATAAACTTGCTGATGATACGTTTGATAATGAGGAGAGAGGAGTGGCTGCCATCAGTCAGAGGTGAGGCAGATGCTACTAGTGCAGCGTCACAACTAAGAATTGGGGGTTCGCAAGCTCTGAAATCTTTATTCAGTAAGCTTTTTCAAGAGTGTCAACCCTAAAATTAAGACGTGACGCTGCACTAGATTGTCTTTCGCACTAGTCACAGCTTTGCTGCTAGGGCTTCTAAGCCTACCAAATTCTGCCGATTGCCTGGGTAAGTGGGCATATTGAGAAGCATTAGATTGGGCTTGACCTGTTCAGTAATCTGCCCAATCTGGTTGGGCTGGGCTAACTTCCAGTGTTTAACAGATAACCCCAACTACAACCCCGCACGCGCCCAGCATTTTTTGAAGATCTCGTTCAACTTGTCCATTACTTTCCATCAGTAGAATGCGTCTTATAAAAAGAGTTCGGCTGTTTTAAAGGGTTGACCTGCTTGATCTTTGGCTGACAGCATGGGGTCTGCCGTCAGTGACCAATCGATCGCTAGATCGGGATCATTCCACAGAATGCACCGTTCATGTTGAGGGGCGTAGTAGTCGGTTGTTTTGTACAGCACTTCAGCCCGATCTGATAGCACTAAAAAGCCGTGGGCGAGTCCTTTAGGCACCCAAAGCTGGCGTTTGTTTTCAGCACTGAGAAGACAGCTGACCCATTGCCTAAAGGTGGGAGACTGTTTTCTCAGGTCGACAGCGACATCTAAGATCGTGCCGACGATGACTCTCACAAGCTTGCCCTGAGGCTGTTGAATCTGGTAATGCAATCCGCGCAAAACGTGCTGCCTAGAGCAAGAGTGATTGTCTTGAACAAACTGCTCATGGATTCCAGCTTTTTCAGAGAGTGCTTTTTCGTTGTAGCTTTCCAAGAAGAAGCCACGATCGTCTTGAAAGAGGCGAGGCTCCAGAATCAAGACATCAGGAATAGAAGTGGGTAAAACGTTCATAATCTCCGAGGTGGTCACATAAGGCAGCGTAGCGGCATTCAGACATTTCTGACCGTTCATCTGTATTTCTGGGTCAGAAGATATCGCTCTTGCCATCGCCATTAAAGTCGTCGATCGACGCACTTCCATCCCAAAAGGTGAATAAGGCAGAGGAATCGTTTCCAGCAGCTTCAGACCAGCACATCTGTTTTACCGTCCCCGTTAAAGTCATTAGTCGATAAATCAAACTGTACCGTTCCCAGGATGCTGGTAAGACTGAAATTATCATTAGAAGCGCTGACTTGATAAGTTCGCAAGGTAATAGTATAGGTACCTATATCGAGGGAATCCCATACCCCACCCGGTGCAGCGATACGATAGCTGACGGTCAGGGGGCTGCCGTCTTCAACGCTGCTAACACTGATAAACGTCGCCTGTTGACTAAAGTTATTTGAACCTGTGACCAGAATGTCTTGATTTCGTCTGATGCTGATGCTATCTCTGTAGACTACCGCAAACTGGTAGTCCGTACTTCCATCCGTCACAGGCAGCAGCGGCGAGAGGGTCGCGGTGGGAACCGCCAAATCGACTGGCAGCGTTCCCAATGTTGCTGCTGGAATGAAGTTATTGCTAGTATCGCTAACTTGGTTGGCTTGCAACGTAATAACATAGGTGCCTGTATCGAGGGAATCCCACACTCCACCTGGTGCAGTAATGCGATAGGTAGCGGTCAGGGGGCTGCCGTCTTCAACACTGCTGACACTGACTAACGTCGCCTGTTGACTAAAGTTATTTGAACCTGTGACCAGGAGGTTTTGGTTGGTGATCGTCGATCGTTTGACACCTACGCTATCCCTGTAAACTACCGTAAACTGGTAATCAGTACTCCCACCCGTCACAAGAGGCAGGGGTGCTAGCGTTGCAGTGGATGGGGTGAGATCGACTAGCAATGTCCCTAACGTTGTTGCTGGGATGAAGTTATTGCTGGTATCGCTAATCTGATTCGCTTGCAGCGTAAAGGTGTAAGTACCCGCATCGGCTGTGTCCCAAATACCACCAGGTGCAGTGATACGATAAGTGGTGAGGAAGCCAGTGTCACCCGCGTTACTTACACTCACTAGGTTCGCAATTTGGCTGAAGTCATTCGGACCATTGACCAAGACGTTTTGGTCAGTGATTGTGCTGCGTTTAATGGCTGTATCATCTTGGTAAAGCACAGTGAAAGTGTAGTCAACAGCATCCAAGACGGCAAGATTCGCAGTGGTCAGCTTTGCTACAGGAGGAGTGAAATCCACGCGTAGAGTACCTAAAGCAACGGTAGACGCGAAATTGTTATTCGTATCACTGACTTGAGTAGGTTGCAGTGTTAACGTGTAAGTCCCTTGATCAGCCATATTCCAAATTCCACTAGGCGGAGCAATACTATAAACCGCTGTCAACGGGCTACCATTCCCAGTTCCACTTAAACTAAGGAATGTGGCGAGTTGACTGAAATTGTTAGGTCCGCTCACGAGAATATCCTGGTCATTAATCGTGTCCGATTTCACTCCAACGTCATCACTGTATATGACGCTGAAATTATATTGAGCGCTTCCACTCACCACAGGAGTTAAATCGACCAAGGTAGCAGTGGGCAAGGAAAAATCAACTCCTACTGTGCCCAAGATCTTTGCAGAGATGAAGTTATTGCTCGTATCACTGACCTGTTTGTCTTGCAGCGTAAAGGTGTAAGTGCCTGCGTCTGCTGCATCCCACACTCCGCCGGGAGCGGCGATCGTGTAACTCGCTGTCAGAGAACTTCCACTAGTATTACTGAAAGAATTGCTAAACTGAGCAAGTTGGCTAAAGTTGTTAGGACCAGTCACCAGAATATCTTGATTATCGATCGTTGCTCGGTTTAAGGCTGTCTGCCCCTCGTAACTGACTCGAAAGCCATAACTAGTCGTACCTTGAGTCACCGGAAACAGTAGGTTCAAACTAGCTTTAGGGGGGGTTACATTTGCTTTAAACGTGCCTAGTGTCGCAGCGAGAATCGAGTTTCCATCAATGTCACTTACTTGATTCTCTTGGAGGGCAATGGTGTAAGAACCAACGGCACTCGCATTCCAAGCTCCACCAGGTGCATTTATCTGATAGGTTGCCGTTAGAGAACTAGCATTACTATTGTTACTGACATTGACTAATGTAGCCAATTGGCTAAAATTGTTTGGACCCGAGACTAGGATGTCTTGATTGTCAATCGTTTCTCGACTCACCCCAGTCAAGTCACTGTAAACAACCGTAAAACCATAAGTGGCGCTTCCCGTAACCGCGTCTGATAACAAGGGGGGTAAGTTAGCGGTGGGTAACGCCAAATCAGGCTCATATAACTGAGATTGCGAGATGATACCTTTAGGTTGACTCGGGCTTGACCACAATAATTGAGCTGTAGCACCTCCAGATGCCTGATAGTATTCAATTTTGATATCGTACTTCTTGCCAGCAACTAAGCGAATGGTTCCACTATTTTCAGTAG
>JBBRMC010000245.1:0-5715 GCA_038231055.1 Leptolyngbyales cyanobacterium | reverse complement strand
CCTGCCGACGATCGCAGCACTTTAGGGTGATCCAGATCGACGCTACTGTCACTCAGCAATAGACCATCAGCCCCGGTTGCCGCCGCCGTGCGAATAATTGTCCCTAAATTACCTGGGTCTTGAATGGTTTCTAAAACCAATCCCAACTGAGAAAACTGCAACGGTTGCGTGTGAATGCGCTCTGCCGTGGCGACAACGCCATCAGGTTCGATCGTCGTTGCAATTGCCTTCAGCACGTCTGGACTGACCAACTCGACTCGATGAGCAGATTCAGACAAACGCTGCCATAACTCCTCGTGCCGCGATCGCCAAGTCTCGGTATAGCAAACCACGTCTATTGGAGCTTGAACGGCACACGCTTCTTCAAGCAAGTGGGTTCCCTCTAGCAAAAAAAGCTGCTGCTCTCGTCGATCTTTAGCGCGATGCAGCTTACGCAATTGCTTGACTAAAGAATTTTGGAGGCTTGTCAACATTGCGTTAGAGAACGTGAAAATGCCAAACCACTACCTAGCTAGAGTGATTAAGATTTCGCTACAAAACTTTATCATCTATAAGCAAATTGACAGGGGACGGGGAGTTTACGATTTCTATTAATTTCTCAACCTGTGGATCACAGGTCAGAATAAATAGCTCCCCGAAGAATGCGGAACCCGGGACTTGAACCCGGAAGTCCTTGCGAACACTAGAACCTGAATCTAGCGCGTCTACCAATTCCGCCAGTCCCGCATGAGACGTTTTGAGCGTCGCGATCTCCAACTATGCAGTAGAGTGATTCACCTGTCAAGAATTTTTGAAACTTGTTTCGCGATCGCGATTACACTTACACGGTTGACTTTTGTTGGCTGTGACTTCAAAGTCTGGACATCTGTGATCTTTCCAGTAGAATCAAAACCAAATTTGAAGTTGTTGTAAAAATGCTAATTCAGGAGGACAAACCCATTACTCCCGCTCTCAGCCTGTCTAACTCTCAATCTTCACCCGAAGAAACTAATTCAGTGCTTGAAATCTGGGGCAAGACCCCGCTCAGTGGACACGTCAAGATCAGTGGCGCAAAAAACTCGGCGCTGGTGATCATCGTGGGCGCGTTGCTGTGTTCACAAGATTGCCGAATTCGGAATGTTCCCTTGTTAGCCGATGTCACCCGAATGGGCGAGATTTTAGCAGCGCTGGGAGTCAAGCTTACTCAAAATGGGGATGTTCTCGATATCGATGCCTCTCATATCAGCCATTCAAAAGCGCCCTATGAGTTGGTCAGCCAACTGCGAGCGAGCTTTTTCATCATCGGTCCTCTGTTAGCTCGAATGGGAGTCGCAAGAGTACCACTGCCCGGAGGTTGCTCGATCGGTGCTCGTCCTGTTGATCTCCATGTGCGCGGTCTACAGGCAATGGGCGCAAACGTCCAAATTGACCACGGAATCGTTCACGCCTATGTGACAGGTGCCAGTAAACGCCTTCAGGGTGCAAAAATCTACCTCGACTACCCCAGCGTTGGCGCAACGGAAACGCTGATGATGGCGGCGACCTTAGCTGAGGGGGAGACGACGATCGAGAACGCTGCCCAAGAACCCGAAGTTGCAGATCTGGCAAATTTCTGTCGGGCAATGGGTGCCAAAATTCGCGGGGCGGGCACAAACACGATCGTGATTTCTGGCGTTCCCAGTTTGCACTCGGTCGATTACGGCATCATTCCCGATCGCATTGAGGCAGGTACCTTTTTGCTGGCGGGGGCAATGACTCGATCGGAGATTACTCTCTCACCAATTATTCCCGATCACTTGACGGCTGTTCTCGCCAAAATGCGCGACATGGGCATTCGAGTCGTGATGGATGGCGTTAATCAAATGCGAGTTCTGCCGAGTCAAAGCTATCGCGCATCCGATATCGAAACCCTTCCCTATCCTGGCTTTCCGACGGATATGCAAGCGCCCTTCATGTCTCTGATGACTCTTGCTCAAGGCGATAGCGTAATCAGCGAAACGGTGTTTGAAAACCGCCTGGGTCATGTACCCGAACTCAATCGGATGGGTGCCGACATCCGAGTAAAAGGCAATCACGCCATCATTCGCGGGGTGCCCCTACTCTCAGGTGCGCCCGTCGTCGCAACGGATCTGCGGGCTTCGGCGGCTTTAGTGGTTGCGGCTCTGGCAGCAGAAGGCAAAACTACGATTCAAGGGTTGCATCACCTCGATCGAGGCTATGAAAACTTAGAGCAAAAGCTGAAGACTATTGGAGCTAAACTCCAGCGTGTTCAAGCACCCTCTGAGTTAGAACCCAAAACAGTCGAGCCATCCTCACTGCGATCGTCCCCTTAAGAAACTGGGGAAGGATGAATGTCTTTTCTACCTTCGTCCTTCCCCACGTCCTTCTCGCTATACTGTCTTTGAGATGCCCTTTTGACTATCCTTCATGTCTTTCTCAAAGTCGCTCCTCGTTGGTTTAAAAGCTGACCAGTTCCGTCATCCTCTCGATTTAGAAGCAACCAATTCTCTCAAGCAGCTACCTGGACTTGATTTGTTGATCCGCAATCTGCTGGGACCTGTAGCGGAGCAGTTTTTCTATCTAGAGAATATTGCATCGAGCATCTTAGTGGGTGAACAGCAGTTGCCTCAGATTCACAATTTGCTGCTAGAAGCCTGTCGGGTGCTGGATATTGAGCCACCTCAACTTTACGTGCGGCAAAATCCGGTTCCTAATGCCTACACGTTTGCAATGCGCGGGAAGCAGCCGTTCATCGTGATGCACACATCCCTGATCGAGTTGCTGACTCTTGAAGAAATTCAGGCAGTCATTGCCCACGAGTTAGGGCACCTGAAATGTGATCACGGTGTCTATTTAACTCTGGCAAATATTATTGTGTTAGCTGCTGGACAGCTTCCTTTAGGAGACGTGATCACTCAAGGTTTACAGGCTCAGGTTTTAGCATGGGTTCGCTGTGCGGAGTTTACGTGCGATCGGGCTGCCCTGCTTGCCACCCAAGACCCCAAAACCATCATGTCGGTGATGATGAAGCTCACGGGCGGTTCACCGTCTCTCGCCAGCCAGCTTAATTTGGATGCCTTCATTGCTCAAGCACGAGCCTATGATGACGTGGATAAAACTGAGATCGGTCAACTGCTCAAACAGATGCAAACCGCACAATTGACTCATCCAGTTCCGGTTTTGAGAGCGCGAGAAATCGATCGCTGGGCAAGCAGCCAAAGTTATCAGTCCTTGCTGCAAAAGCAGACAATAGGCTATGATAGTGAGGCGAAATCTAAGGGCGGATGGCGAAACTGGTAGACGCACCACACTCAAAATGTGGCACCGAAAGGTATGGGAGTTCGATTCTCCCTCCGCCCATCTTAATTAAAAAGGATCACAATGGCTCGTATGCTCAAGCGCTGGGAGTCTCCTCGCCGTGAGGGACGCAACCACAAAGGCAAAGGCGGTTCTGCTCGTCAACGACAGCTTAAAAAACAGACTCAAATGCTTCGCAAAAAGCTCCAAGACGGCTTAGAGCCTGAAGGTAAACAGGGAGGAAACACACTTAGTTTTCTCCCTTCTTTTTTGAGAAAAATACCGCAACCCGTTAAAAGAGTAGGCTAAAGTCTAACAGTTGATAGTTTGAGAGCGTCTCGATCGTGGATTATGAAACCGCTCGTCGCTTGCTGATCGACCAAAGCAGCGAAAAAAACCTGGGTTCTGATGCCTTTGTGGTGCGATTGCGGCACGGTCAACCGCCGATTCCGGGTCAGGTCACGTCGATTTTGCTTGCGCTTAAAGTTTTATTTGAGGCATTGAAAGGAGAGACGACCCTCGATCGTGACCTCTCTTATGCGCTCTATCTGATTGCCAGCGAAAGCAGACGGCTCTTTGAAGCCGGACTCAAACAAAATTCTGACTGTCCGCCACTGTTGGATGAAGACCTCGATCGCATCGCCGCCATCGTGAAAAGCATTTTTTCGGGAGTTTGGCAAGGATAGACATGGCTCTAACGTTTACTCAACGCCTTCCAGTTGGCGATCGCACCTCCGTTCACCACATCCTATCCCTAACCGCAGAAGAACGATCGCGATCGCGCCACCCGTTTGAAACTGATGATGGGACAGCCATTTATTTACATCTTCCTAGAGGCACGACGCTACGAGAGGGCGATTGGCTTCAAGCCGAGTCGGGTGAACTCGTTCAAGTGCGTGCCAAACCCGAACCCGTTCTCACGGTTACGTCTGAGAGGGCGATCGACTTGCTGCAAGCGGCTTATCATTTAGGAAATCGTCACGTTTCGCTCGAAATCACCGAGACTTATTTGCGCCTTTCGCCTGATTCGGTGCTGCAAGATTTGCTCAAGCATCGCGGACTCACCGTGATCGAAGAAATCGCTCCATTTCAGCCAGAAACCGGAGCCTATGGACATCATGCCCACTAACAATTCTGCCCTGCGAAATCTGCTACAGCTTGCCAGCCCAACGTTGCCAGTCGGGGCTTACAGCTATTCTGAGGGCATTGAAGCACTGGTTGAGGCAGGCAAAATTACGAGCGCATTCAGTCTCGACCATTGGCTGCGACAAGAGTTACGCTATGGAGCCATCCGACTCGAAGCGGCGGTGATGATTCGCGCCTATCGATCGACCCTCGCTGACGATCTTCCTGCCCTGACGCACTGGAATCGCTGGCTATCCGCTACACGAGAAACTGAGGAGCTACGATCGCAAAGCTGGCAAATGGGACGATCGCTGCTGCGACTCATTCAAGACTTACAAGCAAATGAGATCACGACGCGGCTGTTGCAGGAAGATTGCAACTTTGCGATCGCGTTTGGCATCGTTGCGGCTCGGTGGCAAATCGACGAACAATCCGCCATTCTCGGCTATCTTCACAGTTGGGCGACCAATCTCATTAGCGCGGGCATTAAACTGATTCCGTTAGGGCAAACGGCAGGGCAACGGCTGCTGTTAGAACTGGGTGAGGAACTCGATCGAGCCACTCAAGAAATTCTGACTCTGCAAGATGACAATTTGAATAGCTGCGGCTGGGGATTATCACTGGCAAGCATGACGCACGAAACGTTATACAGCCGCCTGTTTCGCAGTTAGGATATTTAGAGATCCTCTAGCGGGGCTTAAAGTTAAGTCACGACTTTTTAATAAATATGACGGCAAACCCATCAGACAGGCTCGATCGTATTGAAGCAATTCTGGCAAATCTAGCTAGCCGAGACGAAACCTATCAGCAGCGCTTTGAGGAACTCAATCAGCGGCAGGACATCACCCAGAGACAAATAGACGTGTTGCTGGCATTGCACGACGAGACGACTGAACGACTGAATCGACAAGACGGGCAATTAGAAGTCGATCGGGCTGAGTTTCGATCAACCGTGCGCGATATTCTCAGTCATTTACAGACACGCTAATCGGATCAAGATGCTGAACGTTAACGAACCAAAATCTTATGAATGCCTTTCGAGTTGGAATCGCGGGTCCGGTGGGATCAGGTAAAACTGCATTAGTGGATGCCCTCTGCAAAGCGATGCGGCAAACCTTCAATATTGCAGTGGTGACGAATGATATTTACACTCAGGAAGATGCCCAGTTTTTGGTGCGAAGTCAGGCACTAGAGCGCGATCGCATCCTCGGTGTCGAGACGGGCGGCTGTCCCCACACGGCAATTCGCGAAGATGCCTCCATGAATTTGGCGGCGATCGAAGAACTCGAACAGCGCTTTCTCAACTTGAATCTG
>JBBRMC010000244.1:0-5716 GCA_038231055.1 Leptolyngbyales cyanobacterium | reverse complement strand
GTCGTTGCAGCAGAACTCGCGCTTGGGCTGGCTTGATTTGCAGAAGGAGAACTACAGCTTATCAAGCCTCCGATCGTGATAGCGACAACGGCAAGGCAAGTCTGACGCGTAAAGGAAACCATAATTTCTTAACGGCTGATGTCGTGACAGTGCTCTATAATGAGAATCATTTTCATCGCTGAGTTTGTATGTTAGAGGTTCGCCATCTGGCTGTCAACTACCGGGGCGTGTGTGGTTTAGATCACGTCAGCTTCAAAATTGAGCCGGGGCAACTGGTCGGAATTTTGGGTCCCAATGGAGCTGGGAAAAGCACGATGCTCAAGGCGATGCTGGGGTTAGTTCCGGTGTCGAGTGGGTTGGTGAACTATTGCACCTGTCCGCTACATCAGCAGCTAGAGCGAGTGGCGTATGTGCCCCAGCGATCGCAGATCGATTGGGATTATCCGATCACTGTTTGGAACGTCGTGATGATGGCACGAACTCGACAGCTAGGCTGGTTTCGCAGACCGGGACGAGCAGCACAAGAAATTGTCAAAACGGCGCTCGATCGTGTCGAGATGAGTCACCTAACCCAGCGTCGAATCGGAGAGCTTTCTGGGGGACAACAGCAGCGGGTTTTTCTGGCTCGTGCTCTGGCGCAACAGGCAGATGTTTTTTTGTTTGATGAGCCGTTTGCAGGCGTTGACAAAAAGACAGAGGCGATCATTTTGCAGGTATTTGAAGAACTGCGATCGCAGGGTAAAATTTTGCTGGTGAGTAATCACGACTGGGGGCAATCATTGACTCGTCTCGATCGCTTGCTGTTGTTAAATCAGCGACTTATTGCTGACGGTTCACCCCAGGAGGTGATGACCTCCGAAAACTTGCAATCCGCCTATGGAGGAAGCTTGCAGACTCCGTTATATCAGGATTTAGACACAAATTTATTCTGTTAGACTCACTCACTATTTTTACAATGCTAAATCTATTAACTGAGCCGCTAGCCTATGAATTTATGCGAAACGCTCTAGCGATTAGTGCTCTGGTTGGTATTCTTTGCCCTGTAGTTGGCAGTTATCTAATTGTGCAGCGAATGGCACTATTAGGAGACGTAATTGCCCATTGCGTGTTGCCAGGAATGTCTTTATCGTTTTTCTTTGGGATTGATATTCTGATTGGTGCGTTTGGCTCTGGTATTCTAGGCTCATTTCTAATCAGTTGGATTCGCTCTCAGTCTCGCGTTAAAGCTGATGCGGCGATGGCGTTAACGTTTTCAACTTTCTTTGCATTAGGAATTATTCTAATTACAGTTTTAAGAAACAAAATAGACTTAGATAGTTTTTTGTTCGGTGATGTTTTGGGCGTTACATCTACGGATATTTATCGAACGTTAATCATTTCACTACTGATTCTGATTGTCATTCGGCTCTTTTATAAAGAACTCTTGTTCTACACGTTTGATCGAACAGGTGCTCAAGCGATCGGATTGCCCATCAACACGATTCATTTTGGCTTTATGGCAGCCATTACGCTAACTATCATCGCGAGTATGAAAGCAGTTGGCGTGATTTTGGTGATTTCGCTACTCGTCGGACCTGCCCTCACTGCCTATCTACTCGTAAAAGAACTGCATCAGATGATGATGCTGGGTTCAGCGATCGGTGTGATCGTTAGCTCTGCCGGAGTCTATCTCAGCTATTATCAAAATTTGCCATCGGGACCCGCGATCGTGCTGGTCTCTTCAACGTTATTTCTATTGACGTTTTTCTTCAGTCCCACTCAAGGCATTCTCACCCATCCCGATCCTTCTAGCCGTTTGGCGCGGCTATTGCAAAGACTAGGGTTGAACAGCTTAAAACGGTAAGCAATTACGTCGTGCTTGGTTGCCTAAACGGGGTGACTAAACTATAACGAAGGGTATGCGAACGTCAGACACCATTCAGCATCGCTGACTCAAGAAATGACTCGTTAACGCTAAAGTCCCGCCCCTTAACCTCGCTATGAATCCTTCCCATCCATCTGATGATGCCTCGCCCATGACCTCGCTTCGGCGCGTGTTGACCAGCTTAAAGGAGTATCGATTTGCGGCGATCGGAGCCTTTGCCAGCTTGCTGCTGCTGACTGTTGCTAACGCCATCACCCCGCAACTCTTTCGCTGGGGCATCGATCAGGGCATCACTCCAAAAAACTTGTCGATCGCGCTGCAAAGTGCGGGTTGGATGGTGGTGGCGGCGATCGCACGAGGCTTATTTAACTTTGGACAAAGTTTTTGGGCAGAAGCCGCTTCGCAGGGAGTTGCGTATCAGTTACGCAATCAGATTTTTAGCAAAATTCAAAATCTCAGCTTTAGCTATCACGACCAGGCGCAAACCTCTCAACTGCTGACTCGTGTCACCAGCGATATTGAACAGATTCGGACATTTGTAGGCACCAGTTTTATTCAAGTCTTAGGTTCAGTGGTGACCCTGGTGACGATCTCCACTATTCTGCTGGTCATGAATTGGCGATTAGCCCTGATTACCTTAACCGTAGTTCCAGTTGCAGGCTGGCTATTAGCACGATTTTTCACCAAAAACAGTAGCCTATTTGGACAGGTGCAAGAACAATTGGGTGACTTAAACGCGGTGCTGCAAGAGAACTTGATTGGAGTGCGAGTCGTGAAAGCGTTTGTGCGGGAATCAGTAGAGCGATCGCGCTACACCATGCTCAACGATGAATTAGTGACCGCCAATATGAAAACGATTCGTGCCATTCGCGGCACGTTTCCAATTATCTTTTTGTTGAGTAATTTGATCACGCTGGCAGTCGTGGGCTATGGCGGCGCAGAAGTGATTGGCAAACGGTTCTCGATCGGGGAGTTAGTCGCGTTTAACTCCTATCTATTATTTATTCTCCAACCCATTTTGCTAATCGGATTTGCGGCTCCGGCGATCGCTCAAGCTGCTGCGTCTGCCGAACGAGTTTATGAAGTGGTCGATGCTGAAATTGATATCCGCAATCGTCCCGGTGCCGTCCCGTTTGATCGATGTGGCGGCAGAATCACGTTTGAAAATGTCTCATTCCGCTATCCGGGCGCGACGACTGAAGCCCTCAAAAGAGTCTCATTTGAAACTAAACCCAACGAACTAATTGCCATTTTGGGCAAGACAGGTTCAGGAAAAAGCACGATTATCAATCTGATTCCGCGCTTTTATGATGTGCGATCGGGGTCAGTGAGAATTGATGGGCGAGACGTGCGCGATTTTAAGTTAGCGAGTTTACGATCTCGCATCGGCATTGTTTTCCAGTCCACTACTCTATTTGCAGGCACTCTTCGCGAAAATATTGCCTATGCTGAACCTGACGCACCCTTAGAACGGGTCATTGAAGTGGCAAAAACCGCTCAAATTCACGACTTTATCAGCAGTTTGCCCGATGGCTATGACACCCCCGTAGGAGAGCGAGGAGTCGGATTATCGGGCGGACAAAAACAACGCATCGCGATCGCCCGAACACTCTTAACCGATTATCGAATTCTGATTCTCGATGACAGCACCTCGGCAGTTGATGCTCAAACGGCATCTCAAATTCAAGCCGCACTAGACGACTTGATGCGACGCAAAACTAGCACGACGTTTGTGATTGCTCAACGCATTAGCACCGTGCAAAACGCCGATCGCATTCTGTTGATGGATAAAGGGCATTTGGTCGCCCAAGGCACTCATGACGAACTAATGGCAACGAGTCCGCTTTATGGAGCAATTTTAGAATCTCAGATGAAGCGATCGGACGTTGCTGTCTAAACAAAAGAGGACATTGAATAACACCCGACTACATTCGTGATAAGATAGCGACTTTCGATAGTTTGTCTTTATCCAGTCCCTCCAGTTCGCTTAGTTGAAGCCAGCCCTCCTTCATCAGTCCGGCAAAGACAAAAAGCAACCCAGAATATTGGTAATCGTATCTGCCCTCAATTCCAAACCGTTTGGCACTTAAAAAATCGTGTAATTGCCAGAGATGCTCTAAATCTGCGATCGTGCTTGCTTCATCTTGAACGTGTTTCAGCAATGCCTTAACTTCTCGTTGATAAGCGTTATTAAAGGCGGTTCGAGCAATCTCTTTCTCGGTATCAGTCCACTCAGCTTCACTCACTTGCATACTTCAGTCTAAGGTTCGCGCGGTAATTAATTGGGTTAAAGTTATTCGTTTGCTCAGAAGAATCGAGCGCCCTTGGTCAAGAGAGCGCTCAACTCGATCGACTCATCTCTTGCGCTTCTTAGCGAACCAGATTCAAAAGTTCTTTAGGAGAAGCCAACAAGTCAATCGCGACAAAGAAGATTTCGCCTTCAGGGTTGAGCAAAAACCGCCATGCCATGTTCATACCCACGGCTGCACCAAACCACGGGGTCTGCACCTTGCCCGTAACCTTCACCTGAGTGTAGCCATCCTCTGCGGGTTCAGCGACCCCCCGCTCTGGGAGCAAACTGAGATTCTGGCATTCTTCTCGAAAGAACCGCATGATCGCATCTTTGCCCACGATCGGTTTCTGGAAGGGAGGTTGTAAAGCACCATCTGGAACGAACAGTTTGATGAGTTCGTCAAAGTCATTGGCATTCAAGTTGTCCATGTAGCTCGACACCGTTGCGTTGTCGAGACCTTGAATGGTTACTTTGGTGCGTTGAGACAACTCTTTAGGTGCAACTACAGGCTCAGAAATTCTGGTGTAGCCACCGAGTTTGCTTGCATCAAACCCCATATTGACCACGGAGTTCCGCAAAACGGTGATCTGTTGTCCCTGATCAAGACTTTTAAGAGTGTCTAGGACAGCGTTTGCGTTAGCTGAGAGCTTATAGCCAGCCGGAATAGGTGCGGCGACCCCTTGCTCCATCCATTCTCCAAGCTGATTCCAAAAACCCAGTTTGATGTTGGGTGACCAAACAGCATAGGTGCGACAAAGTGGGGTGTCTGCATTATTTGCCAGGTCGCACATGACCTGAGTTTGCTCCTCAAAGGTCATTTTCTTGACTTGATTCAGGGTCTCTTCGGCAAACTGCATATTAGCTGAACCTGGAGCCGCAACCGTGACGGTCTTGCCCATCTCTAGAAAAGCAAACCACGTCCACGCTAGTTGATCTTCAGCACTGAGTTGATTAAATCGTGCGGTCAACGCTGGAACAGCATCAGCCGAGAGGGTTCCGGGAAAAATACCACGGGCAGAATCAATAGTAATTGCCATGGAGAGGGGTGCCTCGCTAAGTTTTTGACTGACCTAACAATAAAGCAGAATGTTCATGGATTACATTTCTGCCCTTTGATAATTAGATTATCATAAATAGTTACAAAAATTAACCAATATCATAGTCATTCTAAAAAATTAGCTTTACTCAGGGGAGGTAGCTGAGATTGCTACTTGCAGAGATTGAATGACCGGAATCTCATTCACTTTCGTGACCTGGCTTTGCTAAGTATTGAAGATAACGGGAGCTTTAGCGACACACTTTTTAATACTTCGTCACACCTTAAAGAGTTCGTCGATCGTTCGGTTAAGATCTGCTGACCGTGAAGGATAGCAGCGTTCTCAACCTTCGATCGGGCAGCTTTTTGCCGTCTAGCATCTCTCATTAATTCCGATGCCACTAGCTCAAACTTAGGATTACTCTTAGAGAAGCCAACGACCGATCGAGGAAAACACATGAGAGGTTCCATCGCTGCGCCTGACGAAAAACCCCGTCGGCAGATCTCGACGCTAAAACGCTTT
>JBBRMC010000243.1:0-5717 GCA_038231055.1 Leptolyngbyales cyanobacterium | reverse complement strand
CGTTCACGAATCAATCAATCAACAAGCATGAGTAAATTCTCTCGCTGGGTCATTCCCCTAAACTGTCGCAGCATCGAACCTCTCTATGCTGATCAAACCATTGAATACGAGGAATTTCCCTGCCCGATCGATGTGATAAGTCCATTGCTACACACCTTATTTTTTGCACTTGAAACAAAAAGCAGCATGGTTCAGCAGGAGGAAGCGGATGAAAACGGAAGATAGTGTTTGGCAAGGACACTTCGGCTACTGGCAAAGTCTGTTTATTCGCCAAAATATTCTAACCATTGGACACACCGCTTGGAGTGGTTATATAAATGCAGGGCGAGGCGTGGTGTGTTGTGAAATTACTGTTCCAATCAGGTCATCTATCAACTGGAGTGTAGAAGCTGTTCCCTTTGATTGTGCATTTGTTCCTCAGTCACTCGTTGCCCAGCATTTGCAGGCTTTTGAATTGGGAAATGAAGCCCTAGATGCTTTGCTAGCTGCGATCGCCACTTCTGATCCCACTCAGGCGATGGTAGTTATAATCATTGGCAATGGCGTAGTGGATATCAACCTGCTGCAAAACTTAGCGATTTCCCCTGCCGATTGTCATCAACAGGTGCAGCGACGTTGGGCAGAATTTCAGTCTGATTTAACCCCACACAGGACAATCCATGAGTGAAGCCCCTGATGTTCTTGACTGGCAGCAAGACTTTATGGCTACAAATTTGTTAGTGATTGGCTATAACGATCGGACAAGCGACTCACATCGGTGGCGTAAACCTCGCAGACATTAACGCACTGCTGGTTTATCTAGAAATCCAATCGCGTCAAAATGCAGAAGTGTTGACCTAACGAGATCACGCCGCTTTAGATTCTAAGCCGAGTTCTGAAAGCAAGCGATCGCTATCAAAATATTCGTCGATCATCTGGCAAACGCATTGAAACTTGATCGGCTCATGGAACCGCACTTGACCAAATGCCTGATCGACGATCTCCACGGTCGATAACGTGTCTAAATCAACCGACAAAATCGGGATCTCTAAATCTTCAGCCCGACTGATGATTTCTTTTGAGGGAGGAATATGACCCGTCAAAATCAAGCATTGAGTCGAAGTTTCTAACGCAGCGAGTTGCAGATCCGTGCGATCGCCCCCCGTCACAACCGCCATATTATGACGTGCCCGAAAATATTTGAGCGCAGAGTTGACATTCATCGCCCCGATCGTCAGGCTTTCGACCATCAGATCCATGCGATCGGCGCGACACAACACCTCGGCTTTAAGCTGCCGCACCAACTGACCCACGCTGACACTGCGAAGTAACGTGCTGCTGGGCATCACACCAAATACCTTAATGCCGTGCTTTTCTAAAAAGGGAATAACTAAGGCGTTGACAACATCAAACTGCTCGGTAGACACATCATTGATAACCACGCCCAAGAGTCGATCGCCCAGGCTCTGCTTCGCCGAAATCAGCCCATCTAAAAGCAGCAATGAGTGAAATCGAACCACCAGCAAGACCGATGCTTGAATGGTTTCAGCAACCTGCAAGAGCGACAGGTCAAATAACTTGCCCTCGTCTAAAGTTCCTGAGCCTTCTAAAATCACCAGGTCTCCCTGCTGCTGCCGAGATTGTTGCGCCAGTAGCTCCTGGTAGTTGACTTGATCCTCTCCCAGCAATCGCTTTTGAACGGTGTCATTGCCGAGCGTTAACAGAGTCGGTTGCAGACGGTTTTGAGGAAGCTCTAGCGTTTGGGCAACAAATTGGACATCTCCGTCATCGTCATCCATTTTAGATTGCCCCCATCCACCTGCTAAAGGCTTTCCATAAGCGATGTCTAGCCCCCTCGCTTTGAGTTGATGTGCAATACCCAAAATCGTTGCTGACTTGCCGCTATAAGCTTCTAGCGACCCAATCAGTAAATGCTTCGCGGACTTTGGCACGTCCTCACTCCGTTTAAATCTTTAGTGGGCAATTCGATATGCTTATTCTAAAGGGATACTAATGTTTCTAGATATAAAAAAATAACTGTAATGACAGTTTTAAGAAAGCGCACTGGACGTTCTGAACAGATCACTACAGTATTTAGTACTATTTAATACAACAAAGGCACTGAAGCCTAAGACGCATCACTCAATCTTCCAAACGCAGCAGCTTGCGATAAAACGACTGGGAGAAGTCAGCGAGACGGGCGCGTCTGAAGTTCATAATCACTTCAATTAAAAAGTCGATAAACTCAAAGTTTGCCATCATGACTTCGTAACTCAGTTCGGCATTGCCATCAAATTGGATGCGGCAGCGGCACAAGTCAGCAGGCAATGACGAGACATTCCAAGTGGCGATGAAGGGAATGCTGTCGCCTCCCTCAATTTTGCGTTGACCTTCTAGCGCACCTTTGTGATGCAGGCTGATAGCAAAGGGCAACATTTGTTTTTTGTTTGCTTGGGGATAATAAGGCACATAAACCCCAACTTGCTGAGGAGGCGCGGGCTGTAATTGCTCAATAGACATACTCAATTTACCTGCTTCGTCGATCTTAAGAGTGCGTTTTGAAGGAGAGGGTGCTTGCTAGTATGCCCCATGATTTTCTCTGTCGCGCAAGTGTTTAGTGAATCGCGTGCAAGGCTCGTGATGGTCGATCGTTCACTTAAAAAATTCACACCTGCATTCTTCTACTACAATCGATGTCATTCTACGCGGTTCATCATGGCAGTCGCAACACACAAGTCCTTTCCTACCTGGGCATTTTTGTCTTTAGCCGCCAATTTTCTGCTAGTGGCAACGGTGGTCTTGCTGATAGCCCGATATGGTCGATCGTCGAGTCCGTCTCAAATCAAAATCTCTCCGATCGCGTCCCCTGTGTCTAGTGCTGAAGAAGCGGCTGCGATAGCTGCCAAACTACAGTCGCGACAACAGCTTACTTATACTCAATGGGTTGACTTGTTGGGGCATGAGGCAAAAGCCGTTGCTAAAAACAAGCCCGATCGCTTAACCGTTTTAGCCGGAGACTCACTCAGTTTGTGGTTTCCGTCTGAGCTGTTGCCGAGCGATCGGACATGGCTCAATCAAGGCATCTCTGGCGAAACGGCAACTGGATTGCTCAAACGCCTAAATCTGTTAAATGACACTGAGCCACAAGCCATCTTTGTGATGATCGGCATCAACGACCTAACAAAAGGTTCCTCTGATCAGGAAGTGCTAGACACCTATCGGCAAATCATTACCAAATTAAAGCAAGCTCACCCCAAGTCTAAGCTAGTCGTGCAGTCAATCTTGCCTCACAGCGCCAACCTAGACGCAAGTTTAGAGAAACGTCAGCAGCTTTTAGACACTTCCAATGAGCAGATTCACACCCTCAATCAAGCGATCGAGACGATCGCCAAAGAGTCGGGAGCTTCTTATCTCGATTTGCAACCGCTATTTGCGGATGGTGAAGGATATCTGCGATCGGAACTCACCACCGACGGCTTGCACCTAAATCGGCAAGGATATTTGGTGTGGAGATCGGCCATTCAAACTTTTAGTCAATTGGCATTAGACTCTCAGCCTGTTGAAAAACCTTGAATAGAAAGACTTCACTCTTCGTCCTCTGTCACCCAACCGCTTTATGATCACAGGTAGAGACAAATAGCGCCACAGCAGGGAAAAGACTGGATGGATACCAAAGCGTTTAAGCGATCGCTCAACAGTTCTGAAAATTATCACCGCAAAGGGTTTGGTCACGAGACTGAGGTTGCGGGAGTCATGGAATCTGAGTATCAAAGCGATTTGATTCAACAAATCCGCGATCGTCAATATACTCTGACACGAGGCGATGTCACGATTCGATTGGCGGAGGCGTTTGGGTTTTGTTGGGGTGTATAACGGGCTGTCGCTATGGCGTATGAAACCCGTCAACACTTCCCCACTGAGCGGATTTGGATCACCAATGAAATCATTCACAACCCCTCTGTCAATCAGCGATTGCGAGAGATGAACGTGCATTTTATCTCGCTGGTTAATGGCGAAAAAGATTTCTCTGGGGTCGGAACGGGCGACGTGGTGATTTTGCCTGCGTTTGGTGCCAGCGTTCAAGAAATGCAGATTCTTAACGATCGTGGCTGCAAGATTGTTGATACCACCTGCCCGTGGGTGTCAAAAGTTTGGAACACGGTTGAGAAGCACAAAAAAGTCGCCCACACCTCGATTATTCATGGCAAATATAATCATGAGGAAACCGTTGCCACCAGTTCGTTTGCCGGAATCTATCTGATCGTTTTGAACCTGGCAGAAGCCGAATATGTGGCAAACTACATTCTCAACGGCGGCGATCGTCACGAATTTTTGACCAAATTTCAGCGATCGGTTTCGGTGGGATTTGACCCCGATCGAGACTTAGAGCGGGTTGGCATCGCCAATCAAACCACGATGCTCAAGGGCGAAACTGAGCAGATCGGCAAATTATTTGAGCACACCATGATGCGGAAATATGGTCCTGATCAGCTTAATCAGCACTTCCTCAGCTTCAACACCATTTGTGATGCCACTCAAGAACGGCAAGATGCCATGTTTGATTTAGTGGACGAAAAACTCGATCTGATGGTCGTAATCGGAGGCTATAACTCGTCTAACACAACCCACTTGCAGGAGATCGCGGTCGATCGTCACATTCCCTCTTATCACATTGATAGCGCCGAACGCATTGGATCAAAGGGCATTGAGCACAAGCCTCTCAACTGCGAGCTAGAAGTTATTCAAAATTGGCTCCCTGATGGCAAAATCGTGGTCGGCATTACATCTGGCGCGTCTACACCTGATAAAGTCGTCGCCGATGTGATTGAGAAGATTTTTGAGTTAAAAGCCGCAGCCGTGGGTTAAAGGTAAAGGCTGAAGATAGCTACTTCGAGAGCCTAGATGCCCTATTCAGCCTGCTTGCGAGATTGGCGAAACAGCCCTGTCATCGTGATCCCCGTGACGAGCAAACCAACTAGCCCCAACCCATTGAGTAAAGGATAAATGGCTTCTAGCCCAAAGATCTCACCACTGTGAAGTCCAATTAATATCCTTGCTGTAGATTCTGCCTCAAGTTTCTCAGCAAGGGGATAAGCCATTCCTGTCAACACGGTGAGCGAGATCGGCAAAACCATAATGATGGCGAGAAGACGGTGATATTTCCGAAATAGGCGAATCATGGATTAGCTTTGTAGACTACATTAAACAGGCTAAGGACTTGAGATGTCATTGCAATGACGCTGAGATTCAGAGTGTCCATTTGCCAAGAATCCCAGCAAGTTTAGTTAGATAGCAGATGGATCAAGGGTCTAATCAGATTCACTTTCTTGATATTGTCGCAGCCGACCTGAAACACGCGTTAGAGTTTTGAGCTTTTCGCCTAGCTCATGACTCAACATCTCCGATCGATAGCGCCATCCCCAATTTCCTTCGGCGGTGCCCGGAAAGTTCATTCTTGCCGAGTTGCCGAGTCCCATTAAATCTTGCAAGGGAATCAGAGCTTGATTGGAGATCGAAGTCAATGCCAGACGAATAAATTCCCAATGCACCCCGTCATTGCCGATGTTGCCCATATAAAGCCAGAGTTGCTCCTTCTCCCAATCGGATGCAGAGTCATACCACCCGATCGTCGTGTCGTTGTCGTGAGTGCCCGTATAGACGACGCTGTTGTGCCTAAAGTTGAAGGGCAAAAAGGGATTGCCTGGATCAGAGCCGAATGCAAATTGTAGGATCTTCAT
>JBBRMC010000242.1:0-5727 GCA_038231055.1 Leptolyngbyales cyanobacterium | reverse complement strand
CCCATTCGCAAAGGTCGTCACTGATATAAATCGCCAGTCCTTTCTTGAGGGTGAGGTTATCTCACCCTTTTTTGTGCCTTTTTATTGAGGAGGAATTGAAGGGGCGGGAGTTGAGTTTTGAGGAGAAACGGGAGATGGATTAGTAGGTAACGGATTGGGATTAGTCGGTTGCAAATTGGGACTAAGAGGTGAAGTTGGGTTTAAAGAAGGTTGAGGGTTAAGGGGATCGATCGTGGGTGCAGGAGTCGTCAATCCTGGAGATGAAGGATTTTGACCTGGGAGAACTGGGCTTTGATTAGGGGATGGACTAGCTTGAGGAGCTGTTTCTAGCGCCACACGATCGCCACCTACCGCTCTTAAAATATCTAAAACCTGAATTACATCGTTGTAGAAAGAAGTCTGAGAGGCACTCAGAACCAGTAACCCCTCGGGGTTTTGCAGATGATAGGTTTGCAGGACTTGATAAAGCTGAACCCGATCGACGGGTTGATTCTTAACCGAGGTTAACCCGGTAGAGTCAACATTCACTACCAGCATCTCCTGGTTTTGTGGGGTAGCTGTGGTAGCTTTGGGCAAATCTAAACTAATGCCTTCCCGACGAGTGAGCTGCAAAGCTGCCAGGATAAAAAAGGTCAAAATGCAAAAGATTACGTCAATCAACGGAATGATTTGGATTTGTGCCTCATCTTGGGGGGAGTCGAGATTAAGCTTCATGGGCAGGGTGAGGGGTGAAGGGTGAACACAGCAATCCAGTTGAGCATGACTGTACTTCTCTAACGGTTGCCATCTTGCCAAGTTTGTCGGTAGAGCAGTTCTAGCTCATTTCCAGCTCTGCGAAAAACTTTTGCTTGACTGAAAATTAAGGCTTGAAAGATGCGATAGAAGGCGACGCTGAAAACAGCGACGACCAACCCTGTTGCCGTACTAATTAGAGCTTCACCGATGCCCGTAGTGACTCCTGCGGTCGAAGCTGTTCCGATGTCACCGATGCGAATCGATCGCAGTGACGTGATTAACCCAACCACGGTTCCTAACAATCCTAATAAGGGAGCCATCGCGATTACCGCTTCCAGAATTTTGTCACCTCGGCGCATCGAGACAATCTCTTCGTCAGCCGATGATTCGAGTGCTAAACGAAACAGTTCTGGGTCGGGCTTTTGCAACCGGAGACCTGCGTAGAGGAATCTACCGATCGGTTGGTCATAGGCTTGACGAGAGATTTCGCCTGCCATCTCCCAATCTTTGCGAGAGGCATCAAGGATGCGATTTACGGTTTCTTTCTCTTTATTGAGAACATTAAACCAAAACCACGATCGTTCAATAATTGCACTCAACGCCAAAATCGAGAGCAGCAATAACGGGATCATCGTTACGCCACCTTTTTGAAATAGTTCTACGATATTCATCGTTTGCGCTTCCTTCTACTCGTCCAAAGCAAATCATGGCTTATAGCCTCCCACAAATTGAGGCATTTCACCGTTTAGAAATCTCGTCACTCTCTACAAAAGTATGGCTGATTTAGTTCATAGAAAAGAATACTTTGAGAAAAAGAAAAACTCCAAGCAGTCATACCGTGGAGTTTATGAGGGAGATATTCAAGTCGATATAACCAGAGAAAATCTAGCGTTTAGCAAGTATTAGCAAGGTTTTGCGACTTAGCTGAACCTCAGCATCCTTTCACTCACATGAACGAAAAAATTAGAGCAAGTTCCAGACCTATGTAAAAGTTGAATCAAGAAACTCAGTCTAGTTTAAAGTTGCGAACAAGCTTCAAGGAGCCAACCGCGCTTTTTTGAGGCGATTGCTTTCATACCAGTTGGCAATTTCTGGCACCCATTTCTGAAACGGTTCCCAAATACATTCACAGAGCTGCTGAGCTTCTAGTTGGGCATCTGCCTTCCAGCGCAGATCGATCAGGTGCATCATCGATCGCACATTGGCAGACATCACCCAATGCTGCCGCACATCAAACGGAATCAATCCTCTCGCGTGTTCTTCTGAAAACCCTTGATCGATTCGGTCTTTATAGCGCTGACAGGCGGTGATACACCATTCAATATCTTGTTGACGTTGTTCTAGTGTGTATTCATATTTTTTGCCCTGGCGATCGCTATAAAACCCCAAAGGACGTAGATAAAAGACTTCTTCGACCTCACGCTTTTGCTCAATCACATCGACGATTCTTTGTCCTGTGTATCTGAAAGAGTTGTGAACCACAATGCCGTTTGCGACAAAGTTATGCCACTGCCCAGCCACTTCTAGGTCGTAAGTTTGTTGCAGTCCCAGGTATTTCACTTGAACAACTTTTAACGCGTGAGCTTTGAGTTTCCGTCCTCCCGATTTTGGCTCGAAGTTGCTCTTCGCTCCGCGTCGAGTGAAGTATTTTGAACGTTCTCGTTGCTGCTGATGCTGTTGGGGCGTAAGTTTCAGCCGATAGGCTTGTTTGAGTCCTCGATTCCAAGGGTTCACAGTTCCCGATTTTGCCTGGTTCAGCTTTAGATGATGGATGTACACCCATTTCTTCACTGCCTCGATCGAACACGTTGCTTTCTGGGCGATTTCTCGCGCTGTGAGTTCCTGCTCCAGTTGTTCTTGCAACCAGGCTTTTTCTTGGTATAACCCTTCTTCAACCATCACACCGTTTGCCATTAGATGACAATCATGATAGTGAGAGAGAACTTGACGATCGCCATCTACAATCAAACCCAGCGCCTCGCCCATTGTTTGCCAACCTTGGTTTGTCAATAAGCGATGTTTCTCTGTGCAGTCGAGCGATCGACCATCTTCTAATGTCACTCGATAAACAGGTTGAATGCCTTGGTCAAACACTTCCTGAAGGTGACTTAACTCAAAAATTCCAGTTTCTTCATTCAGCACTCTAAGGTTCATTGTCTTGAGTCTGGGTTTGCAGTCTCTGCGATAAGTGCCAGGAAGCTCGTCATTTCGCCCTCGAATGGTTCGATCACGAGTTGCACGTTCGCCATTTGCCCACAAATCAGAGAGCGTTGCCATTGTGACCTTTTGCAAGCGACCTGAGGCATGGACAAAGGTGACTTCTGTATCTCCCGTCAGACATTGGACATCAAACGAAATTCCCACACGATGAGTGCGAATTTGTTGCATCGTGCTATGGGGGAACCAGCCGCAGTTCATCACAATTTGCGGATGTTCCAAGGGTCCATAGTGTCCCCGGTTGCCTGCCAATAGTTGTTTGATGATGACTTCGCCACACTTTGCCTCGTCAGGAAACCGATCGCGCTCATCACAGACAAAATTCTCTGCATAATCCTGGTGCATGGCTGCATAGATAGTCTGCTGCGGGTTGGGAGTTTGAGAAATGACTTCGACTTTAAAACGATCCATAAGAGGAGCCAGGTTAGCCTTGGGCGATTGAGAACAAATTGTTTGAGGTTAATAAGATTAGCTCCGATCGCACCCTAGATTGAACTTTTGATCGTTAAATTTTCGATTCTTTTCAAGTACCTTTTCGCCCCAATCTCTCATAAGATGGATTAAGCTAGCTGAAACCCGCTGTTTTTTCGGACAAGCCGCATCGTGCCCAAACGTATTTCTTTTCTTTCTGCCCTGACCATTTTGAGCGTGTGGACTGTAGCTCATCCCGCTTTTGGACAGGCGTTGGTGCCTCACACGGTGCAACTCGACCCTAAAAAGCTAGAGCAACAGGGCATTGGTCTGGTGCAAGAAGCCACTCAACTGGCTCAGTTCCAGCAGTTTGATCTGGCATTATCACGGGCACGGTTAGCAACCCAGCTAGCGCCTAAACTTCCTGAAGCGTGGGCTGTCTTAGGGGGCTTATATCTTCAAGCTGATCAAGTTGATCCGGGGATCAATGCGCTGAAGCGTGCCCAGACTCTTGATCCCCGCAATGCCGCAATTTTGTTTGCGTTGGGAACGGCGAACTTTCAAAAGATGAACTATCAGCAGTCGATCGACTACATTCAGTCGGGACTAAAGCTGAAGCCCAATGTTCCGGGAGCGCTGTTTGATCTCGGCAACGCTTATCTGATGCTGAAGCAAAATCGAGAAGCGATCGCCAGCTACGAGAAAGCCTATGCTCAAGACAAAGACTATTGGCCCGCCATCAATAATGTGGCATTAGTTAAATATGAACAGGGGGAGATCGACGAAGCAATTCGGCTATGGCGATCTTCGGTGAAGATTGATCCCAAAGCAGCAGAACCCAAATTAGCCGCTGCTGTTGCACTTTACAGTAAAGGCGATCGTGAGCAAGGGCTAACCTTGGGCGAAGCAGCAATTCGGTTGGACAGTCGCTATGGTGACTTGAAGTTTCTCAAAGAAAATCTGTGGGGCGAGAAGTTGCTGGCAGCAACTCAGAAGTTTTTGTCTGTGCCAAGAATTCAGGCGACGATCATTCAAGCACAAGCAGCCCCACCTACGCCGTCGCCGCGACCTGAGCAATAGGCGAGCGCGAAGTAAACTGTGTATCGAATGAGTGGTTTGGTTAAGTTCGGGTGTCATCATGCGATCGAGAGAAGCTTTTCAGAATCAGCCGCTCCGCCGTTCAAAGATGGCTCGATCGAAAGGGAGGCGATTTCCCTGGATGCTGTTTATCTTACCGTTGGTGGTTTGGTTTGGCTTCCGAGCCGTTCGTATCTATTTTGAGAAGCCGCAAGCGATTCTAGTCTTGGGCGGTTCTACGGTGGCATTGGAGCGCGAGAAGTTTACGGCTGAGTTTGCCCGTGAGCATCCTGGTCTACCAATCTGGATTTCTTCAGGCAGTCCCAGAGACTACACAGAGCAGGTATTTTCAGAAGCGGGAGTCGATGTGCGTCGGCTCAACTTAGATTACCAAGCGGTTGACACCGTAACAAACTTCACAACGCTGGTAGATGAGCTAAAGCAGCAAGGAGTCCACAGCGTTTATCTAGTGACTTCTGACTATCATATGCGGCGCGCTCAAATCATCGGTGAGATTGTGCTAGGCAGCCGAGGAATTCATCTCAGGCCTGTCTCAGTGCCTTCTAACCAGCCAGAAGAACCATTATCAAAGGCGTTTCGAGACGGGGGTAGAGCCGTCCTCTGGGTTACAACTGGGCACACTGGCTCAAGCTGGAGTCGATTGCACGGGGGGCGATAGATGGGATGTTTGGGAGAACTCCTGGCTTACGGCAAAGCTTTAAGCCGCGATCGAGTCTTGCACCAAGACATAAGGCTGCACAATCAAAGCCTGAAATCGTTTGTTTTGATGGGCGTTCCAGTCTGCTTTCTGTTGGTCAGATGGTTTGTAGATTAAGCTTTCAGCGATCCAGTGCTGCACAGATGTTGAGTTGTCATTGACGATCGCTAGCCCGACATCGACCAAGTTAAGTTGGGGAGCCACAACGATCACAGCATCTCGATCGACGTGAGGCATCAGCCAACTCCATTCGGCTTCATCTAACGATTCGGTGAGTTCTGATCTTAAATCTGACATTTCAAAAACTGGGATGAGAGACAGACGTTTACCCTAGCAATTCGACCTTCAACATTCAACGCTATCGCCCCAAGCCGTGTAGGCGATTGATTTCTGAGGCACAGCGTTGAGTGATGGCTTCGAGTTCTGAGCGATCGCTAGAAGTTGGGGGCAGGATCAGTTCGCCGATTCGCACCGTCACGGGGACAGGGCGAGGAATGGCGGAGCCTTTGCGAAAGATAGTATGCGTTCCCCAAAGGCTAACCGGGAGCAGAGGTGATTGAGTCTTGGCT
>JBBRMC010000241.1:0-5736 GCA_038231055.1 Leptolyngbyales cyanobacterium | reverse complement strand
TCAAACGAAGCGACGAGGACTTGTGTGTACACGGTAGACTTCGTGAGGAGGGCAGAAGACGCTCACAAGTCTTACAGGTTATTTAATCCACGATCCTAAGCAGTTTTCTCTAAAGTGGAAACGTACTCTTCTGATCCTCTGAATGCAAACTCTTGATGCGGTTCGCGACGCAAATCGCTGCTATTGGAAATGGGAACTGGCAGCCTTTCGATGGGTTCACTTTGTAGGGTCATTATTCTCTCAAATTGCCAGTTAGGAGCAAACACAGGCAAAGCCAGAGAGCAAGATTTCCAACTCCCTTGAACGAAGGCGTTTAGTTGAGCGCAGTTCCCCCCGCGTCGCCCCTCTGGAACGTAATGTCTGCAATGCCGACAGGCAGAAATCGTGGAATCAGAAGGATTCATAATAGGACTTTTAATAGTTTGTATTCTTGAATGGCTGAGGCGATCGCTTAGAGAAGAAGTTTGTTAATAAAGTTTGAGTTTTATTAAACCTGATTGCAGAATTTAATTTACCCCAAAAAATTTATGGTCGGTGCTTGTTTCCAATGATATGTAATGAGTTCATATTCCTAATTGTGAATCTTAAAATTTTAGGGATCAGTGACTTAAAAAAGTTGAGTTCTTGATACAGCCAAGGTTTTAAGACTTTTGACAGAAAAAGTGAGTTTATATTGTTTTTAGATTTGAGCTAGAAATGAGGAAATTTGATGGATACATCCGAGGCTTACAGACAAAACCGTTCGATTTTCACTAAAACCCAGTGGGGATCAAGCAGAACTTCAAAGGTTATTGAGGAATAATTAATTGAATAATTGTTGAATAAGTTAAAATATAAACTTAATATTGAGAAGCAGTCTTCTTACTTAAGGCACAGTAAAGGGCACAAATTGCTTAACCATTTGTGTAAACACTAGCTCAAAAATAATTCAGGTCTTAAGATAGGTCGGAATTTAGTTATATAATCGGTTTACAAAAGCCAAGAAGTAGTATAGAAAGATTCATTATTTATAATATTGAGATTTGTTCCGTCACTCTTAAGATTTGTAAAGAATCTGTCTTACCACTGCTTTGTGGCACACACGGCGCACATTGACCAACGCTCAATCTCTCCAACGGGAGACGGACACTTACACTGAGGGCACAACGGCAAATGTTCGGTGCGTGACTGCATTACGGTTGCCCAATAGTGAAATGCTGCCTCAGGATCAGCCGTGTTTTGCGAAGTTGCTTTTGGAATAGGGACATCCTCAATCCGGCTTGGATGGTTTGTCCAGAGGGTCGATCGCTCTACTTCATCTAGGGCTTGCCGATTATCTGGGCTATGCCACTGCGTTGTCGAAAACCGAATGTCAGAGAGCGGCGTTGACAGCAAGGCATTGAGCTTGTCTAAAATGCGTCGTCGCTCAAACACTAAGTTCTGTGCCCATCCTGCATTTGACGTAGCCACCTTTAACACGTCACGCTGCACCGTTATGGGGCGGGTTTGTGCTGCTACTGCCACCCCAACCACATCAGACCAGTGCCTTAAAACCTGCTGAAGCTGCGTTTCTTCGGGAGGTCGATATTGGTTTTCTAAGGAGCCTAAAACCCCTTGTAAGCGTTGAAGAGTCATAGGAGGCAACAGAGACAAGAGAGTGGATGAGACTGAATTCTTCAGGTTGCTTGGGCAAATCTGCTCTGTTTTTGTGAAACGAGGAGAAGACTGCCAAACTCGATCGAGGTTTTTGATTCACTTTGAGCCGTGTGAACTACACTAGGAGCGCGGATTCTCAAAGTCGTCTCTCTATTAGACTAGCGCCTGTGAGAAACTCCAGAATTTTAGCAAGCAGTCTGATCATCGGTTGCAAACGGTAGGAGTCAAAAAATGCGTCACAGTCCGTCGGTTGAGCCTTCCACTCATGCCCTTCCCTTACTTCATCCCAAGCTGCAACGGGCTTTAGGGTGCCTTGACACTCGGCTTGATGAGGAGTTGGCACGCTATCGACGGCAAAAGGCAGGACAGTCTGTTCCGCCAGTCAATGGGCTAAAGCGAAAGCAGACTCCTAACCTCGATTTAATGACGATCGCCAGCACCGCTTCTGCCGCAGATCGAGCAAATTCAGTCGTGATGCCTCCTCCGGTGCTCACAGCAGAACCGATTCCAGTACGGACTGATCAACCTGTGATGGAGCCAGATTCATCTTCAGGTTTGGCAGTGATTCCGCCCCATGAGGATTTAGAGACGGATGGCTCCTTAATGTATTCATCGTCTGTTGCAGGAAGCGATCGAGATCTGACCGACTCTTCAACGCCTCCTGATGACTATTTAGAGTCGTCTGAAGAACTGCTGCGAAGTTTGGCGAGAGAAGAGGCTCAAGTCCGAGCCGAGCGCGGCTTTTTAGAAAGCTTGGTGACTCCGCTAGGAATCGGCTCGATGCTAATGCTGCTGTTGTCGAGCGCGATGTTTGGCTATGTGATTATGAACCCCTCAAGTCTGAGCGGGTTGAGCCAACTTTTTGCCCGTCGAGAAGCAACTCCTAGCCCAGCCCCAACGTCTAGTGGGGGTGCCCAAGCTGACATTCCGAATTCGCCCCCGCTCGATGCTCGAGAATTTGTTGACCTGGGGTTAGGTAATTTGACCACGTTAAAGACTCGCCCAACCAGTGGCTTGCCCCAAAACAGTAAGCCTTCACCCACGGCATCGGCTTCGCCCTCAGCCTCGCCGAGTGCCTCACCAGAGGCAAATAAGCCCAACACCGTTACGCCTGCAAGTCCCGCAGCAAGTCCTAGTTTGAGAAGTGCTCCCGTTCAGCCTGCTCCGATCGCTCGACCGAATCCTGCTCCAGTGGCTCCTAGCTATCCTCGATCGACCTATTTGCCAGCGCCGACCATTCGCCGTGCCCCAGCACCTGTATTGCTGCCCACTGTTCCGATCGCTCGACCCCAACCTCCGATCGAGCGCGCCCCAGTTCCAACAGTTGTGCCTCGGTCTCGCACTTGGCACGTTGACACGCCCTATGACAGCGATCGGACTTATGACAAAATTCAGCAGAGCCATCCGGGTGCTGAGTTTGTGAATACGCCAGAAGGGGGCTTTGTACGATCGGGCAGCTATAGCAGCGAGGCAGAAGCTAAGGCAAAAGCCCGAGAGCTACAAAATCAGGGAATTCCGGCAGAAGTCAGTAAATAGTAAGAAATCGCAACCGAAAAGGTACGGTACTATTGTGGTAATGAGCGAAAGCCGCGTTACCGGAGATCAGCGATGGGACTTTTTGACCGAATTTGGCGAGCGATTCGTGCAAACATCAACCACCTGGTAGGTCAGGCAGAAGATCCAGAAAAGATTCTGGAGCAGACTGTGTTGGATATGCAAGAAGACCTGATTCATCTTCGTCAGGCAGTGGCTCAAGCGATCGCAACCCAGAAACGCACTGAACGACAGTGTTCTCAAGCGAAATCAATGTCAGAAGAATGGTATCGTCGCGCTCAACTGGCGCTGCAAAAAGGCGATGAACCCTTGGCAAGAGAGGCGCTGACTCGGCGAAAGTCTTATCAAGAGACGGCAGACGCGATGGACGCGCAGTTGACTCAGCAGCGAGCGATCGTTACGCAGCTTAAGCAAAATATGATGAAGCTGGAGAGTAAAATCTCAGAAGCGAAGACTAAAAAAGATTTGTATATTGCTCGTGCCCGCTCTGCAAAAGCGTCTCAGCAGCTTAACGAAATGTTGAGCAATGTGGGGACCGGAAGCGCGATGAATGCGTTTGAGCGGATGGAAGAAAAGGTGATGCAGCTTGAGGCGCAGTCAGAAGCGATCGCTGAGCTAGGCACAGATGATTTAGAGAAACGGTTTGAGTCGCTGGGCGGAGCTGACGACATTGACGCAGAGTTAGCCTCGATGAAAAATCAGCTTACGGCGGGAAATCCTGCTCAACTGCCAGCCGTGCCAGAAGTTGATCCCGAATTAGAGAAGTTACGATCGCAAATTCGCGGCAGCTAATCGGTCATGACTGAAGGAATCGAAGCGATTCACAACTTTTTGAAATTGTCGGATTTCATCGCTACAGCAGGGCAACCCAGTAAAGAACAGTTCGTAGCGATTAAAGAAGCGGGTTATCAAGTCATCGTCAATCTAGCGCCTTCTGATTCGACGAGCGCAATTTCTCAAGAGAAGGAAATCGTAGAATCGCTGGGGTTGAATTACGTCTATATTCCTGTGGTCTGGACAAATCCAACGCTTGAGGATCTCGATCGCTTCTTCTCAACTATGAACGCGAACGCTAAGAAGCCTATCTTTGTTCACTGTGCAAAGAATATGAGAGTATCCGCGTTTATGTATCTCTATCGTCGTTTGCACGATCGCTGGGATGATCAGCAAGCAGAGCCGGATTTACACAAGATTTGGATTCCGAATGAGACGTGGCAGGCGTTTATTCAACAAGCCATTCAATCCTATTAGTAGGTTTCTGGTGGTCATTTTACTGTGGCTGAATCGGAGCTAAGGGCAATCAGGGTTCCGTCTTTAGTCAATTTGAGAGGTCGCCCTCGCCACTCAATACGATCGCCCAAAAATCCATAACACCAGAGCGCAAATCGCATCAGATCGCTCAACGGCACTAGCCAAAAAAGTTGTTTGACTGTGGGATCGTTTAAGACGGTCACTCCCACGATCCAAGCCATTGCCAGTCTCAAAAACCAGGTGAAACCCAACACCGTCCAGCTTAGCTGAGAGGCTTGTGTGGTCAGTAGGAATGCCAGACTCGCAATCGTGCCAAAGGTGAAGAGTTGACCTGCATATCCCAGAGGCTGACAGACTCGAATGCCACGATTCCAGCGAGTCTGATGTTGGACTAAATCAGCAAGGCTTTGAGTGTCTAGTCCGTGATTCACAATGTAGTGAGACAGCACCACTGGATAGCCTGCGTCGGTGGGCATTCGTCCTAAATGAAAGTCGTCGTGAAGGTAGTTGGCTACCGCTTGAAAGCCCCCGATCGAGGCTAACACCGAGCGACGAATCCCGATCGTGGCACCGATGCCAAAGGTCATGCCGGATAACGTTCGAGAGACTAACGTGGTGGGAGCCAACTCCGTTGAGATGCCCAAGGCTTCAAATGCCGCCGCCCATCCTTGAACCTGTGACCGATACATACAGGTCACTACACCTATGGATGGATTGGATAATGGCTGTATGACCTTGATCAAATAATCTGAACCCACTTGAATATCGCTGTCTGAAATCAGCAAAATCGCGTGATCCGCTTTGACTACCGCATTTGCTAAATTACTAATTTTTAGATTCATTCCCATGATGTGATCGCTGATCACGAGTCGCATCTCGATTGCCGGAAAGTCCTCCATGAGTTGTTTCACGACTGCCACGACTGGATCGCTCGGATCTTGCACACCAAAAATAATTTGATAGTCGGGATAGTCTTGACGACAAAATGAAGCGAGATTTTCGTAGGTGTGACGGTCTAATCCACACAGCGGTTTGAGAATGCTAACGGGCGGATGGAACTCAGGATTGATCGGGGTGGATTGGGATAAGAACGCGATCGCTGAATAGGATGCAAGGCAGTAATAAAAAATAGCGACTAAGCAAAACACCATTGGAATAAACCGAGCATAGTCAATGAATTCCTCTAGAAGAACTGATAGCATTACTGGGAAACAGCTCCTAACTGCGAATAATTCGTTAACTCAAACCCTTGACGTTGAATGGCAGCTCGGACTCGATCGCTGATCAGCGCATCAC
>JBBRMC010000240.1:0-5744 GCA_038231055.1 Leptolyngbyales cyanobacterium | reverse complement strand
CGACGACTCGACAACTGAGGAATGAGATAAGTCGTGGTCGAAACGCTAGCATCATCGGGAATATTACGAATCACCTGACGAATCTGATTCGCGTGTTCCCACTGGCGCGTGATTGGCACAAACACCCAGGGACGAACAGAGTCGGGAATGATAAAAGATAAGGCTCGGTTAGGGTTGTTAGCCACCGTAAACGCCAGAGATAGCGCAATGCAAACGCCCCAAAAGCGGCGAAACCTGGGCTTAAATGCGCCTGGATGATGTGACCACCAGAGAATGGCTCCATAAAACATACCCGGAACGATCGCTAACGCATATCGTATATCAATCGCCAGTGCTGACTTGCCCGATTGCGCCAGCACCGCCAGTAGTGGAAATCCGGCGATCGTCCAAGCTGATGCTGAGACAGCAGGCACAAACGCTAAAGGAAGCCAGTGCCCTGCAAGATAACTGAGGCGACGATCAAGAGGTAAAAACAAGCTAGACAGCAGCACCGTTGGCTTTGTCACCATTCCCCACAGCACCTGTATTGAGGTTGGGTTTGGAGTGTCTACAAACTGCCTAAACCGATTCGCTAAATATAACCGTGAACTGTCTTCAGAGATTTGCGGCAGAATTACGCTCGTAACAAACGCCACATAGCTAAAGCTAATGCCACACACTGCTAATCCAATCCAAGGATGCCGCCGACTGAGAATGAGATAAACCCCAATCCCAAATAAGATAATCCCTGCATCTTCTCGTAGCCCCAAGACTAAGACTACACAGAGCCAAAACCATCCCCAGCGCTGCTTTTCTAACGCCAGCAGACAGCCAAACGTAAACAAAGGAATTTGACATTGCTCATAAAAGTTAGCGAATGTAGGGGCAATCACCGCGATCGCGCCATAATAGCTGCCCACAATCCACAGCGACAACTGCGAGGAGAGATAGTGTCGAGCCAGAGCATATAACACTAGCCCAGCCACAGTCATTAACGCTACCTGCAACACAATCAACGTCGCAGGATGGGGAAATAGTGCATAGAGGGGCATCCACAACAGAAAATCTAAGACTAAATGCTGCCCTAAATGCAAAAAATAAACTGTGGGAATCACCCCATCTGCCAGAGAGGCAACCGAGTTTGCAGATGTGAGTGAACTTTGAAACCAATTTCCCCGCAGTGTGTTCCAAAAAAGCTGGTTAAACAACCCCTGATCATAGGACGTATAGAAAGTGAAATAGCGGTTCAGCCCGATCGCTAAGACACTTGTAAAGAAAATTAACGCAAGAAGAATCGCCCGTCGCAAGCCCAATTGATGCTTACCCGGAATGAGATAAGAACGCATATTCATCAATAGAAGATTGGTAGAAGCGATAGATTCACAATGCTACAGGTTCAGTCAGGTGATCAAGGGGTTTTAGGAGCCGGAGACTTTGCAGGTTTAGCTGATTTATTAGATGCCGCTGGAACCGAAGGCACCGGAAGCGGTTTCGGCGTAGACGCTTGAGTAGGAGCCGTCGCAGGTGACGGGAAAATCGAAGGGGCAACACTGGGAGCAATGATCGCAGGTGCTGACTTATTGCCTAAAATACTGGCGCTACCTGTGTCATAAAATCCTGCGATACAGGCGATCATCATCGTCGCCAACGTGCCCACAAAAAGCGCTTTCCATCCCAGTTCTGAGATGTCTTTGCGACGAGACGGAATTAACGCGATCGTGCCTCCGACAAAAATTCCCACCGATGCCAAGTGAGCAAACCCCGATAGTGCATAACTGATGATTAACACCGCCCGATCGCTGAGAGGATTCACCGGACGAGCGGCAGCGATCGCCAATGCCTGATAAGGCGGAATCGCAGTTTCGAGCAGTCTCCGTCCGATAATCACCGATGATTCCCACAGTTCATTCCACTCTAGAGAGACCCCCGTCAAAAACGTCAACGGCAAGAACAATGCACCCTCAATATTCGCCAGTGTGACACGGCTAAAAAACTGCCCGATCACACCAGGCATTCCTGCCAAGCCCGCAAAGATTTGATTAACGAGAGAGACTAAGCCCAAAATTAGAATCAGGACTGCGGCGATCGATACTGACATTTTCACCCCGTCCAATGCACCCACGATCGCTGCATCTAGGGGACTAACTCGCTCGATCGGTTCGCCACTGATAGTTTCTGTTGATCGATCATTATCATTGTCTGACTCAACCGGAATGCCGCCTGCCGTTAAGGGAATCTCAGTTTCGGGCACCAAAATCTTAGACAACACAAAACAAGCCGGAATCGCAATAATCGAGGCTGAAACCAGATGCCCCAAAATGTTGGGAAAAACGGGACGCAAAAAGCTAACGTAAATTGCCAGCGTCGATGAAGCCGCCGTCCCAAAGCAGCACGACAAAATCGCACACAGTTCGCTGCGGGTCATTTTTGCAAGAAAAGGCTTGACGACGATCGCCGCCTCAATGCCCACAAAAATATTCGCTGCCCCGCTCAACGCCTCAGCTCCACTCAATCGCATCGTCGTGTAAAACACCTTTGCAAACAGATTGGTGGCAACCTGAATCACGCCGATGTTGTAGAGCAACGCCATCAACCCAGAGAAAAAGATCACGGTCGGCAAGGCTCGAAAAGCAAAGATATAGCCCAAGTTGACGCTTGCAGGTTTCGTCGGCAAAGGAGCGATGTTGTTTCCGAAAACAAAATTTGCGCCAGTATCTGCGGCAAGAAACACTCCATCTAGCAAATTGCTAAAGACTTGCAGAGCTTCTCTCGTAAAGGGCACCCAAAACACCAGCGCTCCCAGCACAAGCTGCATTAGAATGCCCATAGTCACCACTCGCCAGGGAAAGACTCTAGGGCTACGGTTTTCTGAAAAGAGCCACGCGATCGCGCATAGACTAAAGATGCCAAGAAACGAGACGAGGTTGAGCAAACTCATAGGGCTGAATCCTTGAGTGAGGGCGAAACGTTCTTCAAGACTACTCTTGAGGTAGATGAACGAGCGTCACTAAGACGATACCCAAAAATGGCTCGATCGGCGCATCTAAATTCTGCCGCTTCTATTCCCTAAATTGGTAAGTCACTACTTTGAGGGGTCATAATAGGCAAAGTCGCCTTCATTCGTTGATTCATGGACGCTTTTAATCCAACCGCTCCGACCTGGACTGAACTTGCCATCCACGCTCACGAGTTTCACTGTCCCAACTGTCGGAGGTCTTGTATCGAAGCAAACCACGTTTGGATTAATCGACGAGCGCCCGTCTTTTCAGAAGACTATCGCAAAAAGTGGCAGGAGTTTTATCAGTGTCAGTGTGGTCAGGTCTGGTGGGCGTGGAGCAACGATCGTCCGCCGTCAGAGTTGCCTGAGCGCGATCGTCCCATGATAGATATCTTCAATCCATTCGATGACCTTTGAGAATAAGCATGAACCCTCAAATTCAAACGGGCTATACGTTGGCGCTCAGTCAAGAGGGATGACTCAAGCAGATTCATCTTGACTATAAAATTCAGGCGTGCAATCAGATGCGTCAACGCCCCTGCTTTCGGTCTGCCTAATTATCCTACAGGGATGAGTTTATGGCTTTCTTCAGTTGGTTTGACGGGTTCGATCACTGGAAAATGCTGATCGACTAAATCAGGAATTTCTTTTGCGCTGATTTTGCAGTAGCGCACTTTTCCGGGCATGACTAAATTGGGTCCTTTGCTACAGTTTTTCATGCAGCCTGTGCCTTTGATAGTGACTTGATCATCAAGTCCTCGATCGCTGAGTGCCGTCTCTAATGCTTGACAAATCGCTTGACCGCCCCGCTTCATGCAGCTTGACTTTTGGCAGACGAGAATCGTTTCTTGCGATTTCTTGACCGCAGGCTTTTTAGGGGCGATCGTAGCCGTTGGAACAATAGGTTCGATCGAGTCGGCTTTGAACTTAACAAGTTGGGTAGTCCGATCAAGCTTCTTTCTGCCAGACACGCGCACCCAATCACCCGGAACCAAAACGCGACCTAAGCGAACGCGGGCTTCCTTCGCAAGCTTAATAGAGCATTCACCATCGGCGGTCGCAAGCTGCAATCGCTTAGTTTTGTAGCCATCCTTAATCTGGTATCCCAGAAAGCGCCCTTCTAAGCTGAATGTGGTCACTTGGCTCGCTTTGGATTTTGCCATTATCAAACTCCGGTGCTGTGAACGATTAGAAAACTTGATCGTTGGGCGTTGCTGAGTTAAAGGTCTTTGTTTATTGAAAATAATATTCAACAACGCTTATTTCTTAAGACTACAACAAACCCCTTTTATTTGCCAACTATTCTCATTAAGAACTTAAGAATCGGGGTTGGAAATCGCCTATATAAAGCCGTGCCTATAGGTTGTCGTGCGATAGTGTGGTGGCAACAATTTTGAAGGCATCATGTCGGCAACTACTCCGATCGTTCTCGCACTAGATTTTGATGGCGTTATTTGTGATGGATTGAGAGAATATTTTCAAACGGCGTGGCAGGCATATTGCCAGATTTGGCAGCCCGATGATGTGACTCCGAGCGACGAGCTAGCGCCTCAGTTTTATCGATTGCGCCCTGTGGTTGAGACAGGCTGGGAGATGCCGATTCTAATCCGATCGCTCGTCCTGGGCACTCAAGAAAGCGAGATTTTGCAGAACTGGGTCACGATCGCCAATCAAATCATCACAGACGATGCGTTAGATGCAGCCAGTGTGAGTGCAAGGGTCGATGAGATTCGAGATCAGTGGATTGCTACAGACCTGGAGGGCTGGTTAGCCGAGCATCGCTTCTATCCAGGTGTAATAGAGCGACTGAGAGAGGGGTTGGCGAGTTCGACTCAATGCCTCATCATCAGCACCAAAGAAGGACGGTTTATCAAACAACTTTTGCAACAGCAGGGGTTGGAATTATCCGATCGACACATTTATGGCAAAGAAGTAAAACGTCCGAAATATCAGATTCTCAAAGAGATAACGCTTGAGTATGGAGAGACAACTCCGATTTGGTTTATTGAGGATCGATTAAAGACTCTGGAGGCAGTCAAAAAACAGACGGGATTGGACAATGTGACGTTGTTTTTAGCAGATTGGGGATACAACACGATCGCCGACCAACAATCAGCTTTAAAGGACGATCGGATTCATCGTTTATCTTTAGAGCAATTCACCCAAGATTTCATGGTTTGGGTAAAGGGAAAATCGTAAACCGCTTAAAATCGAGGTTACAGCGATTGTAAGAAGGTAGTTCACTCAACAGAGATGTTAACTCTTAAGAAACACACTCTGAATGACAAGGATGATAGAAGAGATGAAACGGGGTGTTTCTTACTTTTCCCAGGAATGGGGTATCGTTCCCTAGAGGCTGAGATCTTGCACCTGATTGAAAATCCCTCGTGGCTAGCATTCACCCGCCCGTGATTGAAAATCACAGTCTAACGGTGCGAAGTCCACTCAAGGGACTGAAAGAAGGATTGAGGCAATTCAGTCCATTTGAATGGACTTCGCAAGGCTAGCCCAGAATTCCATTCACGGGCGGGACACCATCGCAGTGAAGAGGCGGATGCAAGATCCCAGCTAAAGACGTTCCACCAAACCATCTCTAGGGTGTCGGGTGATTGCACAATCCAGCGCCCTCATTCGCTTAGATCAATCAAATCACTTGCCAAGTGGGATGACTTAACGTTCAATGAGCTAGTTTCTTGTTGCGATCGTTTCCTTTATGCCGTTCCACGCCACCTTGACCCAACTGATTGATGTTTTGAGTGCCACTGCT
>JBBRMC010000239.1:0-5778 GCA_038231055.1 Leptolyngbyales cyanobacterium | reverse complement strand
GGGGATTAAGGGGGCAGAAGCCGACTTAAGCGAAGCTACGAGGACTTGTGTGTACACGGTAGACTTCGTGAGGAGGGCAAATTTCCGGCATTATTAAATCTACAATCCTAAGCCGTTTTGAAGAACCGAATAATTTCGCGCGCATGGTCGAGAAATTGTCCATCAGCACTGAGTTGCGCGATCGCTTGGGTTGCCTCGCGAGAAAGCTGCCTGTGTTCGGCTTGGTTGGTCGATCGCAAGTCTTCCTGACTCGCTGCCACATTGGTTAAGTCTTGACGAATCGCCTCAGATTGACGCTGCTGCATCGATACCCAAGAACTCGGATCATCGGGATTGAGTTGAGCCGCTAATCGCTCCACAGTTTCTTCTAACTGCTGAAATCGGCTCCGCAGCTCAATCACATCTTCACGAGGATATCGAAACTGTTCTCTCAGCATGGCGATCCGAGCGGCAAAATATCGATAGGTTCGCACTGCCGGACGCAACCCTGTCAACAGCAGCGCCGCCCCAGAACTGATGTAGCCCACTTGACTGATCCCCGCAGCAGCCAGTCCATACAGTCCGATCGCTGAAAAAAGATGGAGTGCGATGACCACCCATTTCGATCGCTGGGCAATTACTCGAATATATTCAACCTGCCGTTGCTCAACCGGAATGCCCTTTTCTTCAGAAAGCGCTGCTTCTGCGAGAGCTTCCTTCGCATCGAAATAAATATTCCACGGTATGGTGACGATCGCCAGCAGCCAGCCAAAACACGCCGCCGCGATCGCCCAATCCACAAAGTTACCCGTGGGAACTTGCAACCAGTGCAGTCCCCCAAACGTCAGCAGCAACAGCAGCACAAACCCAAAGCTCAAACTTAGGTAGCTTGAATACATTTCACCGATTCTCCTAGCGATCTTGGTCTCGATCGTGATTAGAAAAACCAGGATAGTTGGGGACTTTGTGCCACTTCTCAGAATTTCCTAATCGATCGAAATCGATTGAGGACTGTTTCCATTTCCGTTATGACTGCCACTGCTAGAAGTCGAATAGGAAGTCGTGCCTGTCTGCTGGTCTAACCACGTTTTGACAGGATCATCCGTAAGACTTAAGCGCAGCAGCCCAGAGACTAACCCGCCAAAAAAGGCAACAGGCTGTTGAGTGATTTCTTTCACAATGGGCGAGAGTTCATCAAAGAACATGAGTCGATTCCTTACTGAGTGAACTTAAGATTCTGTTTGGATGTTAGCGCGTCTGCACGATCAGTAGACGATTAATCAGGTGTCTAACTGACCAAACATTCCTAAAAGCACTGGGCGAATAAACCAAGCGAGATAAGATAGAAACTGGTCTATCGTGCCACAAGGGGTGTCACCTGTGCTGAAAGCGCTGATTACTGACTTTAAAATCATTTTCGATCGCGACCCTGCTGCCCGAAACTGGCTAGAAGTCTTGTTTTGCTATCCGGGTTTGCAGGCGTTAGTTTTTCACCGCTTTGCCCATTGGCTCTACTCGTTGGGGTTGCCCTTCTTGCCTCGGTTTATTTCTCATCTCGCTAGATTTTTAACTGGAGTTGAGATTCACCCTGGAGCCACGATCGGAGCGGGAGTCTTTATCGATCACGGCATGGGAGTGGTGATCGGCGAAACGGCAATCATCGGCGACTATGCGCTGATTTATCAAGGCGTGACCCTCGGTGGAACGGGAAAACAAAGCGGCAAACGTCACCCAACTCTGGGCGAAAATGTGGTCGTGGGCGCGGGTGCTAAAGTGCTGGGCAACCTTCAAATCGGCAACAACGTGCGAATTGGAGCAGGGTCAGTCGTGCTGCGAGATGTGCCCTCTGATTGCACGGTGGTCGGTGTTCCGGGTCGGATTGTCTTTCGATCGGGTGAGCGGGTTGAGCCGCTAGAGCACGGGCGACTCCCCGATTCTGAAGCTCAAGTGATTAGAGCACTCGTCGATCGCATTGAGGCGTTAGAGCAATCACTTCAGCTAGTGCAAACTCGCCAATCGATAGCAGCTTGCTATGCCATGGCTTCGGTGATGCCTCAAGAAGCGGGTCAAGATTTCATTCCTTCAGAGCCGCCAACTGACGAAGCAGAAGCGCCTTCGCCAACCTGTCGATTGAGTAATCGAGCGATCGACGAATTCTTAGACGGTGCTGGAATCTAGCGGCAACCGATTCGGTAGTAATGAGCGGATGGTTGAATTGTGGAGATCACAGGTCAGCCATCCGCTGACGCTTTATAGAAGACAAACCTATAGAACTTCATCGTAGATTTAAGAAAATTCCAATACGTGAAGAAGCGATGAAGAATGTTTTGCGGTAAATACAGAGAGCATTCAATCTTGTATCGTGAGGGCATTCCGTCGGCTTCAACTTCTCATCACAGGTTGGATCTTATGTCTTTACTAGATGCACTACGATTTGCTCCCTTTAATCAAATTCGGCAAGGCTTGCTGAAGGGAAAGTTTTTCGTGGCACCTGTTTTGATGATTCAAACTGTGGCAGCCGTGCGAATCCCTGGAGGCTTGACTCCCCCTTAAACAGTGGCTTCACTTCATTCCTGCCATTGTTTATCGATCGTAAGAAATTTAACCTCAGCCATTTGCTCTTTAAGAGAACCTAAATGATTCTCTCAAGGGAGCTATATTCATTCGAGTCAGAGTTGTAGCGATTTGGGTTCCATTTCGTTGCTCAGACCACTGAGATTATTGTGTGCTGATGCTTCGCTATCTCTAGAAGCGTCGTATTTAGTGTTGGGCTTCCTGTTCATTCAGTTCAAGATTCTCGATCGTTGGGCTGTCTTATAACCTTCTTACGTATTGATTCTCTGAGCGAGGTAATGAAGAGGCTTTCAAGCTTTATGCAGGAAGTCTGCTGACAGGTATCTTCCCTGAGTAATTCTCAATCTAGTCTGGCGATGCTTTAACTGCTCAAACCGAAACACCTACCCGGCACAGCTTGTGAATTCACTGGTTTGCAATCACAACTGCCTTTTGCATTTGACCGTTTTTTGGAAGACCTCCCATGACCCATTTAAATTCTTTGTCTGTTTCTAACCCAGAGGTAGTTAGAAAAACTAACCCACCTCGTAGTAGAGGATTTGTACAGATGCCTCTTCGCGTACTGCGAGGGGTATTGCGATCTCTCATCTACATCCCCATCGATAAGTCATTGAGAATCTATGAAGAGGGCAAGAGAAAACGATTAATTTCTAGCTTTAAAGTTTGTGGCGAGGGCACTTACTTAGGTCCGCAGTGTATCGTTCATGATAGTTACAACTTGGAGCTAGGAAACAACGTCTGCATTAATTCTTTCACTCACATTTTTGCAGCAGGTGGGGTCAAAATTGGTGACAACAGCATGATTTCTGCTAACTGCTCGATCAGCAGCATTACTCATCCCAACAACTCCGCCGATCGTCTAGCTGACCCACTGATCTATAAGCTCGTTGTTATTGGGAAAAACGTCTGGATTGGAATGGGGGCAATCATTTTGCCAGGAGTCACGATCGGAGATGATGCCATTGTTGGCGCAGGGGCGGTGGTGACTAAAAGTGTTGCCTCTAGAGCAGTTGTAGTCGGAAACCCAGCAAGAGTCTTAAAGACTGTAGAATTACCTGACAAATAAGTACGGTTTAGCCATTTACAAGAAAACAGATGAAGTTGAATCTCAAAGCCTTAAGACGAGAATGGTTCTCAAATGTGAGAGCAGATGTCTTATCAGGCACCGCAGTGGCGCTAGCATTGATTCCAGAAGCGATCGCGTTCTCGATTATCGCGGGCGTTGACCCAAAAGTTGGATTGTATGCCGCATCTCTAATCGCGATGATTACGGCGATCGTGGGAGGGCGACCGGGCTTAATCTCAGCCGCAACGGGGTCGATGTCACTACTGATGATTCATCTCGTCAAAGATTATGGGTTGCAATATCTACTAGCAGCCACGGTTCTAACGGGGGTCTTGCAGGTCTTTTTTGGCGTGCTAAAGCTGGGTCGTCAGATGAAGTATGTGCCCCACTCGGTCATGCTTGGATTTGTCAATGCCCTAGCCGTTCTGATTTTTACAGCACAACTGCCGCAGCTTACCAATGTTCCTTTTGCTGTGTACCCGATCGTAGGGATCGCGTTTTCTATCATCTACACGTTACCTAAGTTTACAAGAGCCATTCCGTCTTCTCTAGTCGCGATCGTGGTGATGACGGCAGTAGTGATGATTGCCAAAATTAATGTCCCTACCGTGGGCAGTATGGGCGAATTGCCGACTGCTCTGCCATTTTTTGCCGCGCCAAACGTTCCCTTTAATCTAGAAACGCTGCGAATTATCTTTCCATATTCGCTGACGTTGGCGATCGTGGGACTGCTCGAATCGCTCCTGACCGCCGCCCTGCTGGATGAACTCACCGATACTCACAGCAACAAAAATCAAGAAGCTAAAGGACAGGGGATTGCCAACATGATCACAGGCTTCTTTGGTGGCATGGCAGGCTGTGCGCTAATCGGACAATCTATGATCAACTTTCAATCAGGAGGACGGGGGCGACTGTCAACGTTCTGCGCGGGCGCTTTTCTGCTGTTTTTCATTCTAGTGATGGCAGATTGGGTCAAGCAGATCCCGATGGCGGCACTGGTTGCGGTGATGATTATGGTGTCGATCGAGACGTTTAGCTGGTCGTCTCTAAAATTGATTTCGCGAGTTCCTCGCAGCGAAACAGTGGTGATGCTGAGCACCATTTTGGCGACTCTCTTGACTCATAACTTAGCGATCGGCGTTGGGGTTGGAATTGTTTTAAGTACCGTGTTCTTCTCTCGCAAGATTGCTAAGGTGATTTTTGTCGAGTCTAGTTTGAGTGTTAACGGCACCCACCGCACTTATCGTGTAGCAGGGCAGTTGTTTTTTGTCTCGATCGACGAGTTTCTAGCCGCGTTTAACTTTAAAGAAAGATTAGAGTCGGTAGCGATCGATTTCTCGTCGGCTCATCTTTGGGATCAGACGGCTGTTAACGCGATCAATAAAGTCGTCGTTCAGTTTCGTCGCCACGGAACCGAAGTGAAGCTGGTTGGGTTGAATGAAGCGAGTACGACGTTACTCAACAAGCTGACGGATTTGGATCAACCCGGTGACTTAACCGAATCACCAATTCTCTAGTTGAGGGCAGACCTCTTAAGGATTCACGTCTTGCTTGCTCCAGCTACGATCGACTTCTTGGTGATAGAGATAGCGATTTTGCGGGTCTCCTCTCAGTTCTAGATGGTCAACCTGATTGGGGTCTAGTAACAGCAGACAGAAGCGCGGCAACGGTTCAGTCGAGCTAGGCGGCAGAGGCGAAGAACCCTCGGTTTTTGGTTTGCCAGGATGCGCCCAATTATATTGAACTCGCGCATTATCAGAAAGGGCTTGCCACATCGATCGACGCGCCTGCTGTAGTTCCTCGTCGGGATGGTCATATTTCACGATCGTCAATGTCCCCAATAGCCGAAACTGCTCACGGGTATTGGGAAAATACCAGCAGACTTCTGCCCAAGCAGAGTGCTCGATCTGCTCGATTTTCTCACTGCGATCGTCTGCGATAAATTTCAATTGATTGGTGTCGTCTCGAAATCCCCGAAAGACCACAGTGCGGTTAGCGGGTTTACCATCGGGGCGAACTGTTGCAAGTTGCAAATAGCGGGCATAGACAAGAGAACGATTGCGGTGAAGGGCACGCGCGATCGCTGATCTCCAGGGAGCCAGAACCATTAAAACTAAAGATAAGGGACAGATTAAAGCGTATCGGGATCAATTCCTCTT
>JBBRMC010000238.1:0-5788 GCA_038231055.1 Leptolyngbyales cyanobacterium | reverse complement strand
TGCTACGCCGCTAGTGATTATGGCAGCGATTCCCTTTTCGCTCATCGGCATTATGCCCGCTCACTGGCTGATGGGATCATTTTTTACAGCCACGTCCATGATTGGCTTCATTGCCGGAGCAGGCATTGTGGTGCGGAACTCCATCATCCTGGTAGATTTCATCGAGTTACGCCTGAAAGAAGGTATGCCTTTAGAAGAAGCGGTAATCGATGCCGGAGCCGTTCGTTTCCGTCCCATGCTCCTAACTGCGGCGGCTGTGGTGGTTGGTTCGGCGATCATCCTGGCTGACCCAATCTTCCAGGGGTTAGCGATCTCGCTGATGGCAGGGGAAGTGGCTTCATTGTTGCTGTCGCGATCGGCGGTTCCCATTCTCTATTACAAACTCTGGCGTAACCGTAAAGGCAAGCAAAAAGACATTGGCACAGCAGTCGATCGACCTGTTGTCAAGATGTAGTCAGGGATCTAACGGGGGCTGTCAGCCCTACCCTGATTTTTGATGAAGGATGTCGTTGCCTGCTCTCTGATCGACAAACAGCCTTATCGATCGTGCAGTGAAAGAATTCTCCCTCTAACTCTAAGCTTCTTTTGGATCTCATCAGCGATCAGCATAAACGGTGGGCAACCCAGCAAAACTAGTGCAGCGTCACAGCTTAATTTTAGGGTAACCGCATTCGAGACTAGCCTTTAGATGGAGGTTTCAGAGATCGCTAACCCTAATTTTTAGTCTTGACGCTGCACTAGGCACTGTCAGAGGATCGAAGAATCTATTGCAAAAACCTGCGATCGCAGATTGCTTTTGCGCCTCCAAGTTTTTTCTTTTGATTACGATTTATACCGCAATCAATCAATTCAGAAAGCAAATCAAACGGTAGCCACTTAGAATAATGAAGGAAGAAAATTATCTCGCTACTAAGAGCCTATCCGGAAACTGCTTCACAATTCATACAGCTCAAGCAGGACAAGCATTACCCACCCTACAATTTGGGTATTCGGATAGGCTCTAAGATGACAATAGTAAGCTGTTAGGCATTTAAATTGGTATGAATCGGACTCGTAATCCTTGCTGTGCAGGGGGCGGGCTGAAAAAATCGATGACGATCAGCTTCGTCAGGTAAGCGCAAGTTGAAAACCAATTTTATATTTGTCGAGGAAAAAGCGGTCGATGATGGAATACATTTGAAACAGGAGGTGAAACGCTGGTTTACATGGTGCAACGAAACTCTTCTCCATCAGGCATTAGGTTATCAATCACCAGAGCAGATTTACAAAATAACACTACCCAACTCTTTGATTGCCCAGCCCTCGCTCAATTGCAGCATGGATGAGATCGGGCAATAAGGATAAGAAGAATATATCGCGTGGTTCATCCTAGAACTTAACGATTTAACTTCATTATCACATGTGTTTTAAAACCCATGAAGAATGTCTTGCTTACCTAGAACAAGTACGTTGGAATGGGAAGCCCAAGTGCCCATATTGTGGATCAATCCGTGCAGCAGCTTACAAAAGTGAGTCCCGCTATCATTGTAACGATTGCTTTACTTCATATAGCGTTACGGTTGGTACTCTTTTTCATAAAACTCATATAGACTTACAGACATGGTTCCGCGCCATTCAAATTATTCTGATAGACTCTAGAGAAATTAGCATTCGTAAGCTTGCTAGGGATCTGAAGATTAGTAAGAAGACAGCTTCCTCTATGCGTTCTCGCATCAATGCAGCCATACAGAATGACTTTCAATTAATGCAGCAACTATCACAGATCGATATTTCAGATGAATAATAAGCAGATGCATTGTTAGTGGCGTTAGAATCCAAATTTGAAAATACCTATATCAGGAGGATAGATCTATGGAAGGTGTAGAGAGTCTAAACCCGAAAAAATCTCGGCTAGAAGAAAGGCGTTTTTATGCTGGAGTCATATTCGGTTGTTCTATAATCTTCTTACTTGGTTACGGTTCCGCTTTTTTAAATTTCAAGGATGACTTTTGTAAGGATGATGCTTGTAAGAAGCAGAACGAGATTCTAAAAATAGTAGCAGCTATTCCTGTCGTACTTGGAGTCGGAGCATCTAGTGGTCTTATGTTCTGGATCAAGCTTTACTTTGATGGGCAAGAGAATAAATTAGAGCTTGAAGCGATCAAAGAAAAGCATGAATTAGAGCTTAAAGTAATCAAAAGAAGGCATGAACTAGAGCGGGAAGTCCCTAGCGAGTATAGATATTCTGCCGAGATGGATTTTTTATCTGTTTACTACCAGAAAAATGGCGATGTTCCCGACAGCTCTTATGAAGATTTTTGTCATCAAATAAGAGGTTTCTGCGATAGCAGAGGGGGAATCAGGGAGAAGACCAAAATATATCTAGAGCAACATCATCGTGAGACGATCGAAGAAGTTTTAGAAGGCTTAAAGAAGGGATTTCGTGAAGACGAGAATGGGGTTGCACCTTTCTATAAGCTAGCAAAAGAAGCATGTAACCATGCCTTGAAATTAAAAGATCTTGGAAAGACTGAAGAGTGGGCAAGACCTTTCTACAATGATATTAGACTCTATTTATATGCGTGGTTATGGTGCAGCATTCGACATGGCTTTGCTATCCCAATACGTCCTTTTGTTCTACATTTAGATGAAGGCGAGAATTTGCATAGGGAATCAACGGAGCGTTGCTTAGGTAAAGAAGCAAGAGGTCATTATTTCGCAGAGGATTCCTACATAGAGGCAATCGAATATATTCAGAATCCGATTCTCGAACATGTGGCAATCATACCTTTCTTTGGAACACAAGAAGCTAGGAATATGGTTAAGGGTTATCTTGAGAAGCTCGTTCAGTTATTAAAGGACGAAAAACTAGAACGAGCTTCCCAAGACGAGTATTTGTCTTATATTAGAGAGGCTACTGATTCTTTTTAATCTATTCCCTTTTCAAGTTGAGATTGGGAAGTACCAGTGAAGGTTTTTCCATCACCATAGTTCGTAAGCTTCCCTTGGGAAGTACCAGTGAAGGTTCCATCACTATAGTTTGTAGGCTTCTCACGTAGAGATCGGGCTTGTGTGAGGCTAGAGGCGTAGTCAATAACTGCGTCAATCACCTCTTGGTCCCCAAACCGATTTTTCAAATGTGTTTGCATCACATCACTAATGTCATCATGTGATGCTGCTGCCAAGAGATCCACAAGTCTGTCGTGCTCGTTATTCTGTGTATTCATGTCTTATTACTGGATTAACAAAATTTTCTTGTAACTCAGCAATGATATTCTTCTGAACTCAGCAATATCTATACCGCTAAGTAGGACACCTGACAAAAAATAGATAATTCATTTGTGTCTGCAATAGTTCGTTGGTTCCATTGCGCCAAGCAGGTCGATCGGGTTCTTCCGGATCTAGAGTGAAAATTGTATAGTAAGTTGCTTTTCTGAGGTGTCGTGCCAGTGGACTTCCATCTTGATACATTGCTTAGCTTTCCTAATGCTACTGTTGAAAGCTGCACTCAGCAAGCCAATGAAACGTAATTCCCTTCCCACTCACTCTCAAAACCAAATGGAACCCATCCGCATCTCCTACTTTTCTGATGTTCTCTGCGTCTGGGCATATATTGCTCAAATTCGGCTAGATGAGTTGCAAACGACTTTCCAAGACAAGATTGCGATCGATTATCACTTCGTCCCAGTGTTTGGCAATGCCCATGAAAAGTTAGAGAAGAATTGGCGCGATAAGGGGGGCTTAAAGGGCTATAGCGACCACGTTCAGAACGTTGCCAAAAAGTTTGAGCACATTATCGTTCATCCCGATATTTGGACTGAAACCGTTCCCTCCTCCTCCATGTCCTGTCATTTGTTTCTCCATGCGATTCAATTGCTGGAAATCAAAGGAATTGTCGAACCACCCGACAAGGTGTTTGAACAGGCAATCTGGGCGTTTCGAGAAGCATTTTTTACCAAACTGGCAAATGTGAGCGATCGCAAAGTGCAATTCGCGATCGCAGAAAAATTAGGATTGCCGATCGCCGCGATCCAAGCACAAATCGATAGCGGTGAGGCATACGCTCAACTTTCCAAGGATTTTGATTTAGTCAAGGATCGAACAGTGTCCGTCAGCCCTACCCTAATTTTCAACGAGGGACGGCAGAGACTCAATGGGAATGTCGGCTACCGGGTGATCGAAGCCAATATCCGTGAGTTGTTGCATAATCCTCCCGGTGAACAATCTTGGTGCTAGATGTAGTTAGAAAACTAGAAACAGTAGACGTAGAAGAACCTGAAACCTGAACTGGGTACAGCTAAAGTTGCGAACTTGATGCGGAAGGTGATTCCGCCAAAACTGCTGTCAACAACGCTTCAAACACAGGATCGCCAAAACTCATGAACCGTAAAGCAGGACGTTGATCAAACTGTTCTGGATAAAAGGTGACAGTATAGGTTTGATTCCTGTAGGTCAGATTCCACTGCGCCTCAGCTTTCTCAAACGATGCTCCGATCGCTCTCAGCCGCACCGAGGTTGTGAATAGCTGCTCGATCGCTTCCGATGAGACGGGAGATTGTGGAAGCGGTTTTCTTAATTCAGCCAAGTCAGCTTCGACATCCATTTCGACCATCTCATCTAAAGCGGGACGCAGCGGTGGCGTATCGAGATCGTGCTCGAACTCGGAGAGCAACACATCTTCTTCTTGTGGGTCGGCGCTCATAACTGCCCGTTCTAAGAAGGTTGGTACTTTTGCCAGGATGGGTTGAAGATTACCAACGACGGAAGCAAAGGCATTGATGCGATCGCGCAGTTTTTTGTATACCTTTGCCTCCACGGTGCCATCGTAGTAGAAGTTGTGAATTCTCACGGTTGAGTATTTCTGCCCGATGCGATCGATTCTGCCGATGCGCTGCTCAACTCGCATGGGGTTCCACGGCATGTCGTAGTTAAACAGCACGCCGCACGTTTGCAGGTTCAAGCCTTCGCTAGCAGACTCGGTGCAAAGCAGTAGTTTGATTTCCCCGTCTCGGAAACGACGTTTGATGTCTTCTTTGGGAACCGCGCTCCATTTACCGTTCCGGTAGAGTTCGCCGCCGCGACCAGAATAGCAGGCGATTAGATTGCCAAAACTAGCGCTGAGAAAGTTCCGCAGGTAATCCATCGTATCGGTGTACTGGGTGAAGACGATCGCGCTTTCCCGTTCGTTCAATTCCTGTCGTAGCGTGGTGATGAACTGGGCGCACTTGGTATCTTCGCCTGTGTTGTCGAACTGCCGCAGCAGGTCTTCGAGGTACTGAATCTCTTTAGGGTCGATGCAAAGCAGTTCCCCCTTCGGGGTAAACGGTTCAAGATAGGATTCTAGCCCTTCAATGACGGCATCGTCGGCATCGTCCAATTCTGCCAAATCGTCTGCGGTGAGTCCGTTGCCCTGTTGAGTTAAGAGTGCGTCAAGGCGGCGCTGGAGCGATTGCTGGACTGCATAGAACGAACTGGTCAGGCGTTTGCGATAGAGCGTCATCAAGAAGCCCAACGCCTTGCGGTTTTCTTTCTGCGCGAGTCGGTAGAAGTGACGGACGTAATCGCTGACGGCTCGGTAAAGGGCGGCTTCTCGATTGGGTTCTAGAACGATCGCATTGTCTTGCACTTCCCGCGTGGGAATATCGCGATCAAGCAGTCCCCGACGATAGTATTGCCGTAGGGTATCGCGAGTGTGGCGAAACATGCGGTCTTTCAAAGGCGTGTTGATGGTGAGGTATTGACGAGAGGCGTTGATTAAGGCTTCGTTGTCAATAAACTGCTTGGGGTTGATGATTTTTTTACCGTTGTG
>JBBRMC010000237.1:0-5800 GCA_038231055.1 Leptolyngbyales cyanobacterium | reverse complement strand
TGACTATTTCGTAGTGTTGGGTGCGGGAGAGCATTTTTTCAACTACCGTCACCAAGTTAGAGCGCAGCTACAGCAACAGTTAGCCAGTCTGAAGGAGCAGAAATCAGAGATACCCACTGCTGTGTCTGTGCCTGAGTTGATCGCTTAGAGAATGACAGCCGATTCAGTCATCGGTGTAACGGATGAGTAGCTGGTTCGAGCCATGTGTTTTCATCCGTTGCAACCACCCATCTATACCGCTTTAGGCATTTTCTACACGTCGCAAACTTGAACGTTGGGCAACCGAGAATCGACCAATCGATCCATCCAGCCTTCGAGATAGGTGCGGTTTGTTTGCTGTTCTTGAAGGTCAGTCGTGTCTAACGGATGGGGCATCAGTCCCAACATGGCAGCCGTGGTCACACAAAACATCGACTTCTGAAAACTGACACAGATTCTCACTCGCAAGTCTTCTTCACCTCGACGCGATCGCTGATAAAACTGATACAAATAGGGCGGTAGGTCATGCCGCAAATCTTGCATTAATAACGTCGGTGGAATTCCTGCACCGCCAACGGGTAACGGGTCTGCATGAAGCACGCCATAGTTGAACCGCTCTTGGTCAGATGAAATTTGGCGGGCTTGGGCGTTATAAGAAACGGTTCCCATAAAGGGGAACGATCGAAAAAACACCGCATCGATATAAGGAACGCCCGTATCCATCAAGAAGGTCAGCCCTGCGGATTTAGGAATAATGTCGTAGGAGCGATCGCCAATCTTCACGGCGTAAGTAATCGGCTCATTAGCGGCAGCGACAAGCGCGGCTTTAATAAACGCAACCACATCAGGAATCGATTGAATCTTGCCTGCATCATAGGAGTCAGACAGATCCAAAAACATTTTGCTCATGACCTTCCAAAACTGCCCCAGCCCACTGTAATAGCACAACTGGCGCACCTGTTCGGGCAAAAAGTTAGGGAAGACCTTTGCAAGTCCCTTAATCGGCAAGTTGTTTTTCAGTTTTGCATGGGTTGCAGCCTGCACGAGTTCTAAAAACTCTGGAGAATCGAGATAGGTGTCCAACCCCCCTCCACCATGCCAAAACATAGCTTTCATGCAATATTCGGCAAACTCATAGTTATAGCGATCGTGCCACCAATGCTTTAATAATTTTTTGCTTGAGACATCCCCATTAAAGTACTTAAAGAATGGGAACAACTCTAAAAACTGATGTTCTGAAATGTAGATGAGATTTCGCCAATAAGCATCTAGCACAATGCCATAGCTTTTGAGAATGCCAACCACTTCGAGCACGTTGTCTGAAGAGTCAGGCAGCAGCGCACCACCCGATTCTAAGCGATCAATAATATCGGCTAACGGGTGATTTGAAGGCTTGAGGGAAGTGCTGACCATAAGCGTCTGGAGAGATAAAAAAGGAATTAGTTGTGAATCACAAGTTGCTCATCTGCAAGAATCTCAGACGGACTCGGAGATTGCAAAACTTTGGCAGAAATGGTCGGAAAATCGGTCAACATGGCAGTGGTCGTGGTTTCCGTCCAGCGCACCACCCAGCTAGGTTGTAGACCCAAAACTACGATCAAAACTGCAAGAACAAAACCTGGGGCACGTTCAGACCAAGGCACCTGGGGAAGATTGGCAAACTGATCCGGGAGACGACCGAAAAACGTCCGGTTCACTAACAATAGAAAATAGACTGCCGTAAGTCCCGTTCCAACCATTGACAGTAACGTTTGAACTGGAAACACTGGAAAACTGCCTCTAAAAATCAAAAACTCTGAAATAAAGCCAACCATGCCAGGAATTCCGGCGCTCGCCATCACACCCACCACCATTAAGCTACCAATAATTGGCAGTCCTCGTTCTGGGTTGAGCAATCCTTGCAGAACCGTGATATCGCGAGTTCCTGTCTTTTTATAAACCACACCGACTAGGGCAAACAACATCGCCGAAATCAAACCATGACTGACCATCTGAAAAACCGTTCCCAATAGACTGAGCGGAGTTGCCGCCGCCGCCGCTAACAGAATGTAGCCCATGTGCGCGATCGAGCTATAGGCGACCATCTTTTTCATGTCAGTCTGGGCGATCGCCGTAAATGCCCCAAATAAGACGCTGACTACTGCCCACGTTGCTAGCCAAGGAGCCAGCACTGTCCACGCTTCAGGAAATAGCTGTAACCCAAATCGGATCAATCCGTATGTTCCTAATTTCAGTAGCACCCCGGCTAGCAGCACAGAAATCGGAGTAGAGGCTTCAACGTGAGCATCAGGCAACCAGGTATGCAATGGAAACAGAGGAATCTTGATTCCAAACCCGATTAGAATTGCGCTCAGCAATACGATTTGAGTTGTGAGCGGCAGCGTTTGAGACAACAGAGGGTCAAACTCAAACGAACTCGACCCACCCAGCCAAGTCAATCCTAAGAAAGCCGCTAAAATCAAAATTCCCGAAAGCGCAGTGTAAATCAAAAACTTGGTGGCAGCATACCCCCGTCTCGCACCACCCCAAATTCCGATCAGCAAATAAAGAGGAATCAGTTCAAGTTCGTAGAACAGGAAGAATAACAGTAAGTTTTGCGATAAAAACGCGCCAGTGACTCCCATATTCAATATGAGAATCAGCGCATAATAAAACTTCGGACGCTGAATCAGGGGATCGGTACAATAAATCGCAATGAGCGTTAATAAATTACTCAAGACCAATAGTGGAAACGATAATCCATCTATGCCTAAGCGATAGGACAATCCCAACGAATCCAGCCAAGGAATACTTTCCTGAAACTGCATCCCAATACTAAGGGCATTAAACTGCGTTGCTAATGCGATCGTCACTGTCAGCACGATCGCCCCAAACGTGAGCGCCACCTGACGAATTTGACTTGCCCCGATTGTTGCGGGCAACACTGCGATGATTAAGGCTCCCACCACAGGCATCCAAATTAAAGCACTGAGCATAGATCGACTGAAGATAAAAAGGTTTGAATTCTAAAAGGTGGTTCGTGGAGGGCTTCGATCAAAAGAACACTCTTGAAACAGACTCCCACATCGACCACGTGAGCACCATTCCTAACAGACCCACCCCTACCAAAATTGTCAGCATATAGGCTTGAGATTGACCTGAAGCACTATATTTCAGACTTTCTCCACTAAAAATAGATGCCAATCCGACAAAGTTGACCAAGCCATCGACAATGTAGCGATCGAACCAGGCACTAAACCGAGAAATTGTGCTGACCACAAAAACCACCGTGACTCGATAGAATCGATCGACATACAAGTCGTAAGCCAAAAAGTCTTGCATAAACCGCAGAGGGGCTTGAATTGGTCTAGACCAGTTGTGGTTAAACATCACGATCGAGCCAGCAATCAACCCAGTCAACCCTGACCCAATGATCAATAGGGAACCTTGCCAGTTGAGATAGCGCCAACTCGGAAGCACCGACAGCGTTTGCATAATTAGGGGAACGGTGAGCGTAAAGATCGTCAGCGTCACCATCGGCACTGCCATCGTCCAAGGCACTTCTGGAGCGCGGCGCGTCTTAGGCATGGTCTCACCCAGAAAAACCAGACGGTAGACCCGAGTCAGGTTAAAAACCGTCAGTGCATTCACCGTGAGAATGACTGCTACTAACCAAGGCTGACCATACCAAAAGTCATCGACTCCTCGTTGAAATGCCCAAAAGCTCCCTAGAGGAAGAATTCCGACCAGACCCGCAGAGCCAACTAGAAACGCGCTAGTGGTAGCGGGCATCCGTGACCACAACCCGCCCATTTCAGTAATGTCTTGGCAACTGGTTGTTGCAACGATTGAGCCGACACTCATGAACAGCAATGCTTTTGAGATCGCATGAGCAAACAGCAGCGATAACGCAAAACCTGTCCAGTTCATGCCAACCGCCACAAAGACTAATCCCAAATAAGCACTTGTAGAGTGAGCTAACGCGCGTTTGATATCGATTTGGGCGATCGCGACTAGACACGCCCCGATCGCGGTCATCGTGCCGAGTGTCACCAGAGCCATTGAAGCCACCGGGGACACAATTAAAATCGGCTGAAGCTTGATTAAGACGTAAGCACCACAGCCAACCACCACCGAGTTTCGCAAAATTGACGCAGGGTTTGGACCTTCCATGGCTTCATCAAGCCACAAATGCAGGGGAAACTGAGCGCACTTTCCAATCGGACCTGCGATCAGCGCCAACCCCAACAATCCAGATACCATAGGGGACAGTTGAGCTGTCTCTGCCCAATCATATAAGTCAGGGAAATTTAAACTACCTGCTAACGTTGAGAGCGCCACAACTCCCATCAGCAGAAGCACATCCCCGACCCGCTTAGTGAGAAATGCGTCTCTAGCTGCCGTCACAACGAGCGGCTGAGCATACCAAAACCCGACAAGCAAGTAAGTTGAGAGGGTCAAAATTTCTAGCAGAGCATAGGTGAGGAAGAGAGAATTGCTCAACGCTAGCCCACTCATTGCCGCTTCAAAAAAGCCCATCAGCGCAAAAAATCGCGCTAATGCCCAATCCTTTTCCATATAGCCCAACGCAAAAAGCTGTGCTAACAAACTCAACCCCGTAATCACTTCCATCGCGGCGACGCTGGTCGAGGAAATGTCTAGGGCGATCGACAAATCTAAATCGGCTGCTTTTAACCAATGAATCAGTAATTCGTGAGACTCTTGTCCCCAAGTCGCATTAAACAATGCCCACCCATGAATACACGCTAAAAGCGTCGTAAAAATGTTGAGATAAGCGGCAGGTCTCGGACCGGTGCGTCGAATCAGCCCCGTTGCCCAGGGGAGAGAAAGGAACGCACCCAGAAACCCATAACAAGGAACCCACCAACTTGTATCAATGAGAAACTGCTGCATCGAACCTGCCTTTAATTAAGCATTTACCAAAAACGCCCCTCCAAGCAGATTTGCCTGGTTGGGTCACTTCATCAATTTTGATGATTGTTAAAAAAATAGAACAACTTATCGTATAAATTTCAGCTTAGCGCCTAACGCCCTTAAAAGTGCAATGGGATTCATAGCAGAAAATCAATAGTGTCAAAAAGCAAACTTTCATTGATAAATGTGACTTATGTACAAGAAAGTTTTCTATAAATGGTGTTGAAAAGAGTCTATGATGCTGAAGGCGAAATCTTAAGGCAACCTTTACTATCCGCACGCGGAGACGTAGTGGCATTACCCAAAGGTTTTGGCATGATAGATTAGTCCGGCTTATAACTGGAATTTATAACTATCATCTAATGTTATATTGTCAAGCGTCCAAAACACCCCTATTCTAAATAGAGAGCACCATTGAAAAGCGCTGATAAAGCTTGAAATAATGGAGTACCCCGTCACTATTTTTGTCTGGGTCTGGTGTAATTAGTTTCACTTATGCAGGAGATCAAGAATGCCGATCGCTGTGGGAATGATTGAGACACTGGGTTTTCCGGCTGTGGTGGAAGCCGCAGACGCGATGGTGAAAGCCGCCCGTGTCACCCTGGTTGGCTACGAGAAGATTGGGAGTGGTCGCGTCACCGTGATTATTCGAGGAGACGTGTCTGAGGTGCAAGCCTCGATCGCCGCTGGCATCGAAAACGTCAAGCGTGTTAACGGAGGTCAAGTGATCTCGACCCATGTTATCGCACGCCCTGACGGAAACCTGGAATATGTGCTGCCGATTCGATACACCGAAGCGGTTGAACAGTTCCGAAGCTAAACTCGTTTACCGAGTGATCTGTTGTTTTTAGACTTTGATTGGAAGGGAGAATTTAACGATGGCTATTGCAGTTGGCATGATTGAAAC
>JBBRMC010000236.1:0-5807 GCA_038231055.1 Leptolyngbyales cyanobacterium | reverse complement strand
GACTTTGAACAAGATAAATGGCTTGACCTCTAACACCTCGTTTCATCTCAAAGTCCACCAGAATGGGGGATTTAGGGGGCGAAAGGTTTTGGCAATGACGGATCGGATCAACTTGTGTGTACACGGTAGACTGCGTGGGGGAGGGCAAATTAGTTCCACATCGCGTCTCTAATCTTTTATTTAACGATTCTGAGTTTGATTGTGCTTAGCATTCTCGTTCAAGATTTTTGGCATGACTACAAATGTCATCTATTGATCACTTCGTGCGTTGAGAACGTTAATGACTACATTTTCTTTGATATTAATTGCGATAGCATTAACAGGAATTCAGTTTTTTCTCGTCGTTAACGTGAATAGCCATGACTGTGATTACTGCACCATCCATCAATCAAGATCGGCTCAGCCAAACCATTGCTGAACTCGCCACGATCGGGAAGCTTTCCAATGGAGGCGTGTGCCGTATTGCCTACAGCCCAGAGGTGATTTTGGCGCGTGGGCTGGTGCAACGATGGATGCGAGAAGCCGGAATGACCGTGCGAATCGATGCTGCCGGAAACATCATCGGCACCTATGCAGGGAAAAAACAAGATGCACCTGCCCTGATGACTGGCTCTCATATCGACACCGTTCCCACAGGCGGACGCTATGACGGTGCGCTAGGAGTTTTAGCAGGAATTGAAGTCGTGAGAGTGATGCGCGAACACTCGATTCAACTCGATCATCCCGTTGAGGTAGTTGTCTTCACCGATGAAGAGGGCGGCATGATTGGGGCAAAAGCCATCTCAGGCACCGCCTTGGGAGAACCGGAGTATTATCGACGGGATGACGGCACCTCGATCGAGTCCTGTCTTCAGCGAATCGGCGGCAACTGGTCAAAACTCGCGACCGCTAAACGCAGCGCTGCTGACATTGCTGCATTTGTTGAGTTACACGTCGAGCAAGGCGGTGTTTTAGAACACTACGGCAAACAAATTGGAGTCGTTGAAGGAATCGTCGGACAACATCGCTATATCGTGACCGTGATTGGTCGCTCAAATCACGCAGGCACTACGCCGATGAATATGAGGCAAGATGCACTCGTGACTGCTTCTCAGATTGTCTTAGCCGTCAACAATCTCGCTAAAAATTCTTCGGGTTCTCCTGTTGCTACGGTTGGCGCATTAAACGTTTTTCCCAACGCTGCTAACATCGTACCGGGACAAGTTGAATTAACGATCGACATGCGTGACATTGATCAAGAACACTTGATTTTATTATCTGAGCAACTTCAGCAGCAGCTACAAGCGATCGCCAAGCTAAACCAAACCGAGATCACCATCACGCCCATTTTGCAAACCGAAGCTGTTTTAGCGACTCCTCAGATTCAAAGGGCGATCGAGCAAACCTGCGAAGAAATGGGCTTGAGTTATTGCCACTTGCCTAGCCGCGCCAGTCACGACGCTCAAGAAATTGGACTAATCACCGACATGGGGATGATCTTCGTCCCCAGCCAAGCCGGGATCAGCCATGCCGAAGACGAATACACCTCGCCTGAAGAATGCGCTCAGGGCGTAGATATGCTGCTGCAAACGTTGATTCGGCTTGATCGGATGTATCCAGTGTAGGAGTCAAGCAGATTTCTCAGCCTGTAAAGTTTATTACTCACGATCGAATCATACCGGGAACGATAGAACAGAATAGTTCCGTACTGGCTGCATTCACCTTGTAGTCAATAGCGCCGAACTGACTGTGTATTGTTCACTTTAATTCGTCTTGTGGGAGGTCAAACCTATGTCAAATCCTGTGTGGTCGGCTCCGATTAATTGCCCGTTACCCATCGTCTTAGTGCGCGGGTTTGGAGGAACAGATACCGTTGATGAGCGCAAGATGACCTACCAAGGATTCAACGATGGCAGTGTCTATCCGCAAAAGCGGGGCGAAAACTATATCTATGAGGGGCTGATTCTACGGTTTATGAAATCGGACTGGAGATTTCAGGATGCTACTAACGTCATTGGCTACTATGGCAAAGAGTTGACTGCTCCTCGCGACATTCCGGCAGAGCTTAAGGCGTTTGATCCGAGTTTCTTTCAAGGAAAAGTGATTATCGACCCAGCAATGGCACTACGGTTATTGCAGTCTAAAGAAGACCCGTGTCATAGTTTGTGGGTGTTTCGCTATTATGATTTGCGCGATCGAGAGTTTGCAAAATATGGTGAGGCGTTGACGCGGCTGATTGATTTCATTCGGGCATTGGCTGAAATCAAAAATGGCAGCAAACCCAAAGTGAATATCATTGCTCACTCGATGGGTGGGCTAATTGTCAGAGAAGCGATTCAGCGCACCTACCCCAAGCGAAGCGTCACAGCAGCCGATGAAGCGATCAACAAAGTCGTCACGCTAGGAACGCCGCACAAAGGAATTTTGTTTCAAGTGCTGAAAGATTTGCATTGGCTGGGTATTGAATCGGCAAATGAACTAGAGCATTTTAACCCTGAGAATCAGGAAAGCCCTGACAACGCTGCGGGTTATCAGAATTTTGCCAAATGCTTTCCGCTCGATCGCTTACTCACGGTTGTTGGCACCAATTACAAGGCATATGGCAATGGTGCTGCGTCTGTGCTCAATCGACTGTTTTCAGTAGCGGGAGAGTTTGGCATGAACTACAACCGCAGCGATGGATTGGTTAAACAAGACTTTGCTCAGATTCCGGGAGCACCTCGGACGTTTGTCCATAAACCTCACGGCGGGTTTGATTCGCTGATCAGCGCTCGTGAGTCATTTGAAGTGGCGACGCGGTTCTTTTTTGGTAACGTTCGTGTGCGGCTGCGTCAAGTTCGGGCACAGGTCGAACGCGGGTCTGACTGGTTTGGCAAAAGCGAGTTTTTCTTTGGCGTGGCGATTAAGCCTCGTGGTGTAGATTTTGAGTTGTTTCATCAAAGTAGAGAAGCCGAAAACTGTTACGGTCCATTTCGCACTAAAGACTTTAGCGATTCTACGCTTTCCTTTGGGTGGGCAGGGTCTAATCAACTGATTTGGGAAGGGTATCTCAACAGTGCAGCAAGTACGACGCAAACCGATATGGTGATGCGAATGGAGTTTTATGTGGGCGAACGCGATTTATTTGGAATTGGCTTCTCGGATAACATTGTGTTTACCAAGCAGTATTATGTCCGAGCAATTTTGCAACCGACCCTTCAGCTTTATCTCTATACAGGCGAAGAGTTTGCGAATCGTAAAGACGCTCTCAAAACTGATGTAAACGGACCCGGAGATTCAGTAAATCTAGACAAGAAGGTGGAGGATGACTCTCTCGAAAAGGCGACTCTGATGCGCCGAGTGGCAGATGGTTGGGAGTTTGATATTGGGGGAACGGGATTTTCGGGAACCTATCGGCTTGAATTCGATCGAGTTTCTGAAGAAGGAGCCGCGATCGGGTTCTAAAAAGTTTAAGGACAAAAACCTCTGACTTCTAAAAGTTGGAGGTTTTGTTCTAAGGAACGTTTTGACCCATTGAGAGAACGTTTTGACCCATTGAGAGAACGTTTTGACCGATTGAGAGAGCGTTTTGATGTGTCGAAAGAACGTTTTGACTGATTGAGAGAACGTTTTGATGCGTCGAAAGAACGTTTTGGCTTGTTGAGAGAACGTTTTGACCCGTCAAGATGAAGTAATGGTAAACTTCGCGGCTCTCCGTCCCCCTATTTTTCGTTTATTTTTGAAGAGTGTTTAAAGACACTTATTGAGTTAGTCTTGCTTGACTGCGATCGGGCACCTTCGGATTACAAGATAAATTCTCAGGGACGCAGTATGACGACTCAAAACATGAATAACCGCATCACTCCGAGCATTTTGAGTGCAGACGAGGAAGTGTTTCAAGGATTGCAGACCATTGCTGAATACGCGCCCCAACGTCAAGAAGCCTCAGTCTTTAGGCTCGAAGCGACTCAGGCTGAGATGGTAAGACTGCAAAAGATCGAAGTTCAACTCAAAGCCCAATATCGCGCTGCTTTAGATGCCGCTCGTTTAGCTGAATGGACGTTTCACAACGGCATTCTCGAAGCCAAGAACGCGGTGATTGCTCAATTTGGGTCTGACAGCAGCCAAGCCCAAACCATCGGACGCAAGAAAAAGTCGGCTTATAAGCGCCCTGCCCGAAAGCAGAAGGTAGCGGTGGCATAACTCACGTTGGACTGAAATGGGCGGGGAACGATCGAACTAGCAGCGATCGCTCCCCGCTTTGCTGTTTTATCAAGCTCGATCGATTACTCCAATCGCGACTCAGGAGAGACGATCGTAGCTTAGAGCAGTTGCTCCAGATTTTCGTAAAGGTCGGAGATTGGGCAAGAAAACCCGATGCTCGTGAGTTCGATCGTTTCTCCAGCTCGATAAATGGTGGGAACCCAAAGATTATCCGATTTACGTTGAAATCGCTCGACTAGAATTTGATTTTGGTGAACCAGTAAGTATTCTTCAAATTCGGCGATCGTTTTGTAATCGGCAAATTTATCTCCTCGGTCAAACGCTTCTGTCGAGTCAGATAGCACTTCGATCAGCAGTTTGGGATGTAGGATGAAGTCTTCTTCAGAGTTTTTGTCGGTTTCGTCGCAAGTGACCGCTAAGTCAGGATAGTAGAACAGCCGAGAACCGGGCAATCGCACCTTCATATCCGTGGCGTAGGAAATGCAACCTGTGCCGCGCAGGTGATTGAGAATGAGTGCAGAAAGATTACCTGTGATGATGACGTGAGCTTTGCTGGCTCCTGCCATTGCAACAATTTGCCCATCTAGATACTCATGCTTGATCAGGCTGATGCGCTCGATGTCTAGATATTCTTCAGGGGTGAAATAGGCATGGCTTTTACTCGCAGTCATCAATCCCTCCTGCGTTTGTCTATTCACACGTCTGTGTCTTGTGTTCAAAGTAGCACAGCGATCGCATCGCGCGGAGATACGATCGCTCTCCACTCTGGTTTTTGGTTAAGCCCGATCAGAGTTTTGCATTCGGCGCGTGGGTCGCGTTAAATTGTCCAATCTTCAAGGCACAAACCTTTTACTAGAGAGAAGTCGCGCTGATTTCGAGTAGCCACGATTGCTCCAGTAGACAGTGCGATCGCGGCAATCTTGAGATCTTCTTGAAGTCGCTTTTTCCTCAGCGATCGGTCGAGTTGAAGAAGCTGTACGTATCGAATATTTGCAGAGTCATCAAAGTTCAGGATTTGAATCTTTCTCAAGAAATTTAGTGTCAGCGAGAATCGTGCATACAACGGGACAAGCTCACCTGCTAATCGTGGGTCATTAATGCGTACCACCCAACCGTTGAAAAGTTCTTGGGCTGTGATGACTGTGATTGCCACTTCTGAATCTCGTTGCTTGATTCGAGCCGTGACTAGTGGATGTTCTTGCAAGGCAAGTGAAACGTGATCGGTGTCTAAAATCCAGAGGCTCATGCGTTCGGTTCAATCCACTCGATCGAGATCTCTTCGTTATCTTCGACCTGCCGCTTTGCCCAAAGCTCGTCTGCTAATTCTGTAAAATAGCGATCGTCTTTAAACAGTCCTAAGAAGGGCTGCCAAGACTGCTCTTTGGAGGAGGCTGAGTCAGCAGTCGATGTAATGTAGACAGGTAGCACCTCAATGGCGGCTAATCGCTCTGATAAAAGTTGCCGAATTGCCGCTAACGCTTCCTCTCTGCTTGCGCGTTCTAGTGTGCAGTTTGGTAAAGCTGGAACAGTTGCCAAAACGCAACCATTTGCCTGTTGCTCTAGCAAAATGTGCCACGTAATATCTGTTGAAGATTGGGAAGCGGCATGAAGGTTCATCGAGCCAG
>JBBRMC010000235.1:0-5834 GCA_038231055.1 Leptolyngbyales cyanobacterium | reverse complement strand
TGTTGTTGATCAAGAATTCAAAGACATCAAACTATCTGACTATCGCGGTCAGTATGTGGTTCTATTCTTCTACCCTCTTGACTTTACCTTCGTCTGTCCGACTGAGATCACGGCATTTAGCGATCGTCACGAAGACTTTAAGAAACTTGGCACTGAGATTCTAGGCGTGTCTGTTGATAGCGCATTTTCTCACCTCGCTTGGATTCAGAGCGATCGCAAGTCGGGTGGTATTGGCGATCTCAACTATCCTTTGGTGTCTGATCTCAAACGAGAAATTAGCACCGCTTATAACGTCCTTGACCCGAATGAAGGCGTTGCGTTGCGTGGTCTTTTTATCATTGATAAAGATGGCGTGATTCAACACTCGACCATTAACAACTTGTCTTTTGGGCGCAGCGTTGATGAAACCCTTCGCACTCTGCAAGCCATTCAACATGTGCAGTCTCACCCTGATGAAGTCTGCCCCGCAGGTTGGCAACCCGGTGACAAGACGATGAATCCTGACTCTGTAAAGTCAAAAGAATTTTTTGCGGCACTGTAGTTAATCGCTAAGATTAAATAGTGGATGATAGTCAGTGATTATCATCCACTATTTTTTTATAAAGACTTTGATTTATGCTGACTTCCACTGACTTTAGCGGTTTGCTCAATCAGCGTTTCTTGAATAACTTCTTTCCAATTCCTGCGACCAATCGTTTAGCATTGGGTTCGGTGACTCCTGGGTTTGAATTATTGGATGTGACTCATGATCGCTCCATCAAACTCTCTGATTATCAAAACGATCGTCCGGTGATTCTTGCGTTCACTCGCATCTTCACTGAAAAGCAATACTGTCCTTTTTGCTTTCCCCACATTAAAGCGTTGAACGAACAGTATCAGCAGTTTGTCGATCGCGGTGCAGAGGTGTTGATGATCACTAGCACTGATGCCCAGCAAAGCAAAAAAGTGGTGCAAGATTTGGGTCTAAAAATGCCCTTGTTGAGCGATTCTAGCTGTCAGGTGTTTCGAGCTTATCAAACGGGTCAAGCATTGGGTGCGCCGTTGCCTGCTCAGTTTTTGCTCGATCGTCAGGGCATTCTGCGCTATAAGCATTTGTTTTCTTTTCTCAATCACAACGCCGGCATAGATACTCTGCTGTCAGCATTAGATTTCAAAGAGTCTGACAAGGGTGAACGCTTATAAAACCAAGTCACAGGATGCTTTTCATCACTAGAGAACCTGCCGGAACCAACGGAGCCGTGGCTGACTCAGCCGTGATTAGCATTTGAGAGACCGCCGTATTGCAAACTGGGTCTGAGTTTGATAACTGAGTCGTGGTTCCGTCAGCGCGGCTGTTAAACTGCCCACAAAAAGATGGCTTTGTAGCACCTTTTGGCATTGCCCAGAGGCGGTAGGCTTGACCTGACGGTAATGTAGGCAGGTTTTGCGCCAGAATTGTCAGGGTTTTTTGAGTTGAGCTGACGACTAGACTACCAGAAGCGGTCGTCGCTTTTTCGATGCCTCTTAGAGTGTAGAGAATAGTGTCAGGCTGCTGTAGAGAAGCGATCACAGATTGAGTTTCTTGAGTGGTTTGACGCAGACGGTAGTTGTCAACCAATAGGGTGATAAATGCCAGAGCCGCGATCGCTCCCCCAACCTGAAGCCATTTAGAATTACGGCGGCGAGAAGGACGATCGAGCCTCTGCAAGTCAGTATGTTTAGGTCGTAGCTCTTCAACAGGTTCGATGGCGACGGGTTGACCCAACTGCTGAAATAGACGGTCTTTAAGATCGGCTGCCATTGGCACAGGTTCAGCACTATAGGCAATAACTCCCACAGTTGCCTGAAGGTCTGCCAACTCAGCCTCAAGGTCTGAAGATGCAGCCGCCTGTTGCTCAACCCACGTCCGCTCTTGATCATCTAAGAGGTCAAGAGCATAAAGGGGAGCCAGTTCACAAAAGCAGCGATCGTCGTTGTTCATCTCATCTCGTGGGGGGATAACTTCATCCTAGCTTGGTGCCAAGGGCAATTCGCAGCTTATTCAAACCTAGACGAATGCGCGTTTTAACAGTGCCTAACGAGAGTCCGAGTTGCTTTGCAATCTCTGCCTGAGTCAGCCCTTTGTAATATGCCAACTCGATCGCGTGACGTTGTTCTGGAGGCAACTGAGCGATCGCGGTCAAAACCTGTGCCTGACGTTCTAAAAGCAGCACATCTTCAATCGGATCTTTGCTCAGTTGATTAGATTCGCTCTTAACAGCATCGGCGGAGGCAAGGGCAATTTTGGTCGATCGCTGGAGGCGGCGTAACCGATCTAATGTGCGGCTACGGGCAATCATAAACAGCCAAGTGTCTACCCGACTTTTGGTAGTGTCGTAGCTGGCAGCCGTTCGCCAGACTTGAGAAAACACATCTAGTACGACTTCTTCACTTTCTTGGGTAGAGCCAAGACTCTTAAAGGCAACTGCATACAGAATTCGAGCGTAGCGATCGTAAAGGTCTGCGAGGGCAGCTTGATCTTGCTGGGCAATTCGCTCAAGTAGGGAGGCTTCGTCAAGAGCTGGCTCGATCGGCATTCAACAGGGACTACAGTGTGACATCTACTGACCCCAACAGATTGTAGGGTGGGCTTCCAGCAGCTCCTCCGAGGAGATGGGAATCTCTCTTAGAGTACTCTAGTCCGTTAGAATCATGGCAGTAGATCACCAAATCTTTGCCATCCGCAGCACAAACCCTGGGAGCGATGGTTCGCCACTGACCGTTTCGGGCTGCTCCAGAATCTCAGGGACACGATCGCAGCGATAGATGTGAACTGTGCGATTTTTGCGGTCAATCAAAAACCCTAAGACAGCACCATTCTCGATATATTCCTGCATCTTGGCTTGCAGCCCGCTTAATGTATCACTTGAAGACCGCAACTCAATCACAAAATCAGGACAGACCGGGGCAAACGAGGCTTTTTGCTCATCGGTGAGTGTGTTCCATTGTTCTAGCTTGATCCAGCAGGCATCGGGCGATCGTGTTGCTCCATTCGGTAGGGTAAACCCTGCACTAGAGTCAAACACTTCGCCCGTCCCGTCCTGTTCAGCCCATACCTCTAGCTGTGCCGTAATTTTAGAATTCCGATTGCCCGTATCTGAGAACGCAGGCGGCATAATAATTACGTCTCCCGTTGCAGTCCGTTCAATTCGTAAGTCTCGATTGGCGTGGCAGAATTCATAAAACTGCTGATCCGTCATCTGCACCAGTGCCGGAAGGCTAACAATTAGAGGAATCTGCTCAGTTTGAATCAGCAACGTCGTCATTGATTCCTGCTCCTAGCTAAATCTAGGGCTTAACAGCTTAAATGTAATTTAATTGTAGGCACTAGAACTACAGTTAATCAGACTGATTTAACCGACGTATACAGCTTGGGCGATCGCATTGAGATTAAGCCAAAACAAGGTTTCAGCGTGAGACAGACTAATTTCAAAATAGCCCACAACACAGAGAACGGTGATCAAGAAGATAATGCTAAATCGTTTCATGGTTACCTCAAAACTATTTTTGTTTTCATTGCCAACTGCGAAAACGCACACTGAGTCCGCTAGGGTCTTGGTCTTGCAGTTCAGCTTTCTCAAGCAGCCCACTGGCGAGAATGGTCTGCCCTGGGTTGAGCGTCTCGTTCATGAAAATAGGCACGATCGCGATTGGGAGATCAGCACGATTGATTTGTAACTCAACCATTTCTACTTGGATGGGGCGACTGCTGCGATTGGTGATCGTGGCTTTAACCTTAGAGGATAGAAATTCTTGCTTGGGAACTTCTAGGCTGAGGTTAGTGACCACGATCGGAGACAGTTCTGCCGTGTTTTCAAGGTTGCACAGAGCAGTTAGGTCAACTGTTTGATGGGTGGTAACCATGTAGCAAAGCGAGTCTTTAGTAGAGCGTGGTGAGGAAACCGCGTTAGGGGCAATCAGCAACACGATCGCGGTAGATGCAAGGATTTTTTTAAGCATGACTGGCTCTATTTGGATTCTGAGACGGGGGCTGGTAGCAGTCTTGGTTTACGTTTGAGAATTTGCCTGCCAGCGACAATCAGCCCAAAGACGATCGTGCCTGCTGTGGTTGACGGTTCGGGCACCGGAGTTGAATCTTTAAGGGTAATGTTGCCAGCACCCGCGATCGTGTTGGTAAACTTTCCGTAGCTGATGTTGGTGGGATCGTCTGAATTGTCGTATCCAGCCGTCACCAGAAAATAGGTTGTGTTGTCCATCAAAGACAAGCCGCTAAACCCAGAATTCCCTACGTCTGGGAAAGAGTCTTTGCCAGAGATTAAATGGGTGATGGGAGACAGAGGATCAAAGGAGTTTTGATACAAAAACTGGACTCCATCAAAGGCTTGACTGCCCGTAACGTCATACGATCCAGCCGTGTCAACTGAGAAAGCCTGACTGAAATAGGAGACCGCCGTGCCCACGTCAGACAGCGACTTGGATGGGTCCTCAATTCCTTCAAACCCTTGCGCTTTGGGTCGATGAAACATGGGAGCATGGGTCGTGTCTCCTGAGTAAGACAAGGTGCCCGCCGTGGCAGGTAGAACGACCGAAAGCGATAGTGCAAATCCGGTGGCAGCGAGGCAGAGTGATTTTTGAGTGAACTGAGACATTGTGGTTTCTAAGGTAAGGTTTACTGGAAAAACAAATTGACTTCCGATGTGAATTTTGAACGCTCTCATGAGAGATGAGAAAGAGCTATAGAGCACGATCGAGGAGTGCTTTCGTGGTGATGCCTAAACCAATCAGCGTCACAAACAAGGCACTCATTGCCGGAAACAATTGACTCTTAGATGCTTGGATCGGCAACCGCTCAAACCAATCTTTGGCATAAACCAGCGTTAACCCAATTGCAGTGAGCACCCCTGCTAACCCCAAGCTAAACGCAGATACTAATGCGAGTCCGAACCCGATTCGACCTAGCGCGATCGCACTCAACAACACCACCAAAGCTGACGGACAGGGCAATAATCCGCCTGAGATTCCCAATGCTAAGATGCTCGACCAGGTAATCGGAGACCCATCAGCACCAGGCGGCAAATGAGAATGTCCATGCTCGTGAGAATGATCATGATGATGGTGGCTGTGATCATGAGAATGATCGTGGTGATGATGGTGGTGTCCTTGTTCCCCTGTCGATGTTTGAAAGACTTGGGGACTGCGCAATCGCTGAATCAACAAGTTCAACCCAATGCCCATGACTAAGACACCAGACAGCACATTTAGCCAGGGAAACAACTCCTCGGTGATGACAAACTGAGACGTGCCGAGCATCAGCAGACCCAGCGCAAAAATGCCGATCGTGTGAGTCAGTGTTACCGTGAGTCCTAAAATAAGCGCATGATGAACTTTGCTACGAGAACCGACTAAATAAGCACCGACGATCGTTTTGCCATGACCGGGAGACAGCGCGTGCAATCCGCCCCAAACAAACGCGATCGCTAGCGCAGTTAGAGTTGCAGGCAAGCTACGTTCTTCTAGCGTAATCAATCGGGTGAAGGCATCATTAGTTCTGCCGATTAACGCTTGGCTCGGTTGGTTGGCAGGCTGTGTAGAAAATGGCGTGACGGATGAATCAGCTAATAGAGACGGATTGAGGGTGAACGAAATTTGACGCTGATTGAGAGGACTACTCAGCAAATCGGTTGGGTAATCTGTTAGGCGGTTTGTAATGCTAGTAGACTTAGAAACATTACCCTGAATAGGAACGTCAGCCGATACCGTAATCTCACGCCAGCCTAAACGCTGTGGATAATAGTTATCTTCAAATTCAATTGACTGATGAGTGATGGGGGATGCGATCGTATCTGCAAACCCAC
>JBBRMC010000234.1:0-5837 GCA_038231055.1 Leptolyngbyales cyanobacterium | reverse complement strand
GATTTAATGGGCGGAGAGATCACGGTTGAAAGCGAGTTGGGATACCGTTCAACCTTTATCGTTGAGCTACCCCGTCAAGTGCAATTAAGCCTCCGAAAATTCTTGTAGCGCTCTTGATTCTTCTCAATGACAGAGCGCGATCGTTCACCTTCTCTACCGCCTTATAGATACTCGCATCTGAAGTTGTGCATTAGAGTATCGCCATAACTGCGAGATAAGGAATTTAAGAATGTCAGATTTAGGAGAACAAGCACTTAACAAAGTGGCAGAGATAGGTCTTTCTAGCCAACTTGATGAAGTCAAAAACTTAGAGGTCGAGATTGAAACCGATCCTCTGAAGATGATGTCAGGAGCCGTAGATTCAGTCTCGATTAAAGCTGAGGGGTTGGTGATGCAGCACGACCTGCGGATCGAAGAGATGGAAATGCACACCGGAAAGGTAGCACTTAACCCTCTCAGCATCGCGTTTGGCAAGATTGAGTTGACTCAACCGACTAACGCTGAAACCCATGTAGTTTTGACTGAAGGGGATGTCAATCGAGCGTTTAGCTCAGATTTTATCCGCGACAAGATGCAAGATTTGGATGTAACGGTGAACGGCGAACTGGCAACGGTCAACACTAGCCAGATTGAGTTTGGTCTGCCAGGCGATGGCAAAATCTTTCTGAGTACGGAGGTTCTGCTGCAAGGAACCCAAGAGAAGCACCGAGTTGCGTTTACCACGGTTCCAAAAGTCGGTTCGGGTGGGCAGCAAGTGCTCTTAGAAGACGTGCAGTATGTTGAAGGTCAAGACCTCTCTCCAGAACTAACCGAGGCACTGCTGAGTCAGGCACGCGAACTTCTCAACTTAAAGAACTTTGAGCTAGACGGTATGGCTCTAAAACTTAAGAAACTCGGCGTTCAAAAAGGGAAATTAGTCCTTGAGTCAGAGGCGCACGTCGATCATTTCCCCTCATCATAGGTTTTATCTAATTCTGATAATGGATTTCTGTTAGGGCGACTCTGATTGGTTCGCCCTTTGTCGCCAAGTAATTGACCTTGCTTCAACCCACCCTAATCACTTTAGGAGAACACTATGACTCGTGCTCATACCCCCAGCATTCCCCCTCTGATCGAAGCTGACGAAGCTGAATATCGCGATAGCGGCGTTCCTAGCACCGTTGCCATATTTGGGCATCCATTACACCCTCTGCTAGTCACCTTTCCGCTCGCGTTTTTGACGGGTGCCCTGGGCACTGATGTTGGTTACTGGCTGACCGGAGATGCTTTTTGGGCAAGGGCATCTTTTTGGCTCATTGGAGCGGGCATCGTGACAGGTCTAGTAGCGGCGGCAACTGGCATGAGCGACTTTGCGAGAATTGACCGAGTGCGTGAACACAGCGCAGGCTGGGCACACATGGTAGGGAATGTTGCAGCTCTTTCCCTATCTGCCATCAATTTTTGGTTGCGCTGGAATAGCCAAACAGGTGCGATTTTACCGATCGGACTGATTATCTCCCTGATTGTAGCGACCTTATTAGCAATCACCGGATGGTATGGTGCGGAATTGATTTATCGTCACAAGGTTGCAGTGATCGGGTATGGACCAAAGCATAAACCTCAGTTGTGATTGACGATTAAAAGCTTTTCATAAATAGTAGTTGCTGTTGAATTATTTTCTGTTAGCGACTGTGATTCAGCAATCTCCATCTTTAGGACTATTTATGAATTCCATCATTTGAAGGAGGCGTTATCGCCTCTTTTTTTTTAATGTTGTTTATAGCAATTTATCTTATAAAACCATTATGTTGAACAAAGATTCAAAGCCTGGTGATAGCGAAGCGGGAATCAATCAGCCGATGACCCCCGAAGACGTTGATCCAAAACAGAAACAGGAACAAAGAGCTGAGTTAGACAAAGAATATTTAGCTAGCAATCCGGGCGATCGTATTGATGACTCAATGTCTCTGGAAGAAAAAGCCCAACAAGTCGCAGTCGATGCGCCTGACATCACGGGCGATCACATCACCGTCCCGACTTATATGGTGTTTGATATGCCAGACGGGGAGAAAAAGCCATTGCATCACGTTAAAGATGCAGAAGAAATCTCAGATCTAATTCGTCAAGCCAGAATTAACGAAGACGGCGAACAGGTTTGGCGATAAAGTCCTTTTTCTAAGGACGAGATTGCATCATCGTTGACTCCGCTCAACCCCTTCAGCATCAAGACCAGCGACCCGGACGTGAATCAGAAATGAATCCGTTGACCCCGCATCGATGACTTGACCTATAAGGGAAGGGAGAGGCTGCTTAACAAAGTGGCTCTGATCACAGGCGGCGATAGCGGAATTGGTCGAGCGATCGCTACTTTCTATGCAAAAGAAGGGGCAGATGTAGCGATCGTGTCTATCTCAACGAACATGACGATGCCCAAGAGACTGTGAAGGCAGTCGAGAAAGAAGGGCGACGCTGTATTGCGATCGCAGGTGACATTGAGGATAAGGCAGTTTGTCATTTGGGCAGCAAGTGCCTATGCAGCGAGCCGGACAGCCTGAAGAAATGGCTCCTTAGTTGTGTGTTTCTGGCTTCTGATGATTCAACCTACATGGCGGGTCAAATTCTTCACCCTAAGGGTGGTGAAATGGTGAACGGCTAAAACTTTGATTTGCTTGAGAACGATCGTTCTCCAATGCAACTTCATAAGAGTCTCGCTTGTGTGACATGGGCGAGGCTTTTTTGGGTTAAATGATTGAGAAAGGCTTGAAAGGAAAGACTCTCCGGCTTTAGAAGAGTGATCGATGACGGAACTCGCTTCTCAGTTAACTGAAATCTTGCACCCGCCTCTTCACTGCGATCGTGTCCCGCCCGTGAATGGAATTCCGGGCTAGCCTTGCGAAGTCCATTGAAATGGACTGAATTGTCTCAATCCCTCTTTCACGTCCCTTGAGGGAACTTCGCACCGTTAGACCGTTATTTTTAATCACGGGCGGGTGAATGCTAGCAACGAGGGCGTTCTAATCGGGTGCAAGCTCTCAGTTAGCTCTCTAGACAGACTTAACTATTGCCTCGATCGTGTCGCTTGGCAGAGCCGCACCGATAGGGGTTCCGACACTATAAATATAGTCTTGAAGAGAAGCTGCTTTAAGAAGAAATGTAACGCATTTCTGGTCATCAATACTTTGTACAAAATTATGTTCTGGGCATCCCCTACTAAAAGTGATTTTTTTAATCAAGAGACTCCCCCTCTTCAATATAAAGAGTCGGCATTTGCGATCGCAGACTGCCCCGGGTTGTGGCGCATCCATTGGCAATTAGGACAAACTACTATCTTCTCAACGTTTTACACACGCATTGATCAAGCGTGCTTGCTTTGGGGAATCATCTCAGGGATTATTTTTTTAACGGCTCAATTCGCCGCGATCGACTGGCAAACTCAGGCAATTTTCTGGTCTGGCTTGACGCTTGTAGGCACTGGGGCGATGGTCAAACTCTCTGAAAACTGCACGACGATAAAACCGCTTAATCAAGTCTCGTTTGTTTGGGTTTCTCTAATGCTGTCAGGGTTAGTGCTGACTGATTTGAGTATTTTTCTGAGTTGGGTGCCCCTTCTAGTGCAACTCCCATTGATGTGGTTATTACTAAACGCATTTGGCTATCTTTACACGGGGTTAAAGATGCGATCGCGGGCATTTCTGCTAATCTGCCTTGTGCATTTTCTGGCGATCGTGACCCTTCCTTACATCAACGTTTGGCAGTTTCTTGAGACCGGACTGGTCATCGGCTTGAGTTCGGTGCTGTTGGCAGTCTTGCAATGGGATTCGAGCGGCGTATGTGCTAACCATCACACCTAGAGTTCAACTAACTTACTGAAATTTGAAGTTGAATCTTTCTTAAGTTAGGTACCCAATCTGAAAACGGTAGCTTATACTACAGAAAGTAAATCGTTCATCTGATGTTGGCTCAGTGCCAAGCAAGACGGAAGTAGAGAGTTTGCTTAGTTTAACAGCACTCTCGAAGGAACGCGCTTCCTCCAATCTTCACTTTTGCAAGAGGCGACCCCCATGCGACTTTCTTATCGTGGTGCTAGTTACGAATACAACCCTCCCACCCTTGAAGTGACCGAAGGCGAGATTCAAGGGAAATATCGAGGAACGACCTGGAGATGCCGAACGATCTCAGAAATTCCAGTTCCTCGATCACCCCATACATCAGAGACCCAAAAAGATTTTTATTCTCGGCAAGACTTCTCTCAAATCGAGCGATCGCAGCCCTCTCAAACTCAACAGATCTGCTCTACCTTTAATGTCTTGCAGCAACTCAAGCGCATCCACAAATCAAACATTGGTCGCAGTTTAGACCATCGGATGCAGGTGGCAAAAGACCAAGGAAACTATCAGCTTCTTCAGGTTTTAGAGTCTGAGTTGCGAGAAACCGTTTTGCGATAACGCGATCGTTTTGTAGGTGAAGGTTATGGGTGGCATTCAGCGAGAGCAGATGTCACCCTTTATTTTGGCTGCTAGTCTTTGCTGCGTCCTGTGACTGAGAGTCCTTCGACAATCAACGAAGGCGTGTGACAGGAGCCGTTCCAGTCGCCATCACCCCCTAGCTCGACCAGATTTTTGAGGGCAGTGTAGACGCTTCCCGCCACCATCGTGTCTTTGACTCTGCCAACAATTTGACCCTTTTGCACCCGATAGCCCAAGTCAACGTTGATCGAGAATTCGCCTGAAATGCCGGCTCCTCCCCCTAGCATTTGATCCAAAACGAGTCCGTCTTCCATCGTCGAGATCAGTTCTGGAAACGATTTAACCCCCGGCTCAATCAGCAGATTGAATAATCCTGGATTGGGGTAGCTGCCTAAACCGGGACGAAAGCCATTCCCGGTGGTGCCACTGCCCAAGAGTTTCCCAGTTGTTCGATCGGCATAAAATAGCTGCAACACACCTTTATCGATAAAGGTAATCGGACGAGTTGGCATACCCTCATCATCAAATGGGCAGCTAAACGGACCCGCTTCTGGATTTTGGCTAATCGTCAGTGACTCAGACGTAACAGGTTGATTTAAGCGATCGCTCCAAGGCGATGCCCCTTCGATCACTTGTTTGCCATTCAATGCCGCCTGCACTGTGCCCCAGAGCATATCAGCGGCTTTGGAGGTGAAAAGAATGGGAACTCGCCCGATCGGGGCACCGACATTTTCTTTTGCCCACTCTAAGCGCTGTATAACTAGTTGAGCCACCAAAGCCGGATTGAGACTATCTCGCAGCGTTTGCCCATCGCTGACGTTAAGAAAATCATCTCCCCGCACCCATTCCACTTCTAAATAACCGCTCAAGGTTGTGTCTGTGTAGCCGCAGTCCAGCCCATTTGAGGTGATTAACCGAGTCGTTTCTGATTAACATTCCCAGCCACTCGCGCACAGCACATCGGGATAGTGATCTCGTACCAACTCGATCGCCTGTTTTCCCCACTCCACGAGAGTTTCAACCGAGACGGTTTCTCCCAAGTTGGGATAGATCAATCGCGATGCAGGAGCTAACTCCACGTCTTCGGGTTCGTTGAGTTGGCTAAGGGCAAGGGCACGATCGACGAGTGCTTGAGCCTCTACGGGACCGTAAGCCACAGCTAAACCCGGACATCCATTTTTCCAGAGTCGCAGCGCTGTTCCTTCTGAGTCGGCACTTTCGAGTTGTTTGAGTCGGTTTGCCTCAAAAAAAACAGGACGAGACAACGATCGAGACTGAAAGACTTCTGCTGCCTCTGCGCCCGATCGAGCGGCTAGTTCCAGCAATTGTTCTGGTAGCATATCCTACAAGGTGTGAGAACTCTACGCATAATGCGATGTGCAACTAATGATT
>JBBRMC010000233.1:0-5850 GCA_038231055.1 Leptolyngbyales cyanobacterium | reverse complement strand
ATCAAACTTTTAGCTCAACTGCTAACTCGCACCTTTCAGGAAAATCTAGAGCCGATCGGGTTAACGCCGTTTCACTGGATTGTGCTCTGCTGTCTCTGGCAAGAAGACGGAATAGCAACCTCAAATATCAGCCATCAACTCCAGCAGGTAGGGGGCACCTTGACCGGAGTGCTGGATCGCATGGCAGAGCGAGGACTAATTCGTCGCGAACGAGACCCCCACGATCGCCGCATCTGGCGGATTTGGTTGACTAATGCAGGACGAGAACTTAGCCAAGTGCTGCCCTCGATTGCCCTTAAAGTTATACAAGAGACGATGCAAGGAATCTCTGCATCCGAGCAAGAACAATTTTCTCAGTGGATTAATGTGTCCATCGAGAATCTTACTTAACGACCCGCTAAATCTCCGGTAATTTTGGGTTTGAGCTTCTCAAATTCTCCTTTGAGAATATCCTTACTGAAAGTAGCAGGTCCGATCGATGTCCAAGTCTGACTCTCTACAATCCAAGTTTGAAGCTGAGAAATTTGAGACTCATTGAGCGTAATCGGCATTACATAAGCGCAGTGCTGCGGGTCTTCGAGAGCGAAAAACAAGACGTGATATTGCTTACGTTCAACTAAAAGGCGAATGATCTGCTGCCCTTGAGCCGACTTTAAATCTAGATAGCAGCGCAACCAGCGCGGACCTGCTGTTTTGTGGTGAAGCTGGTTATAGAGAGCAGTCATCCACAGCAGCATTGGGTGGGGAGACGTACAACACAAAAAGTTTTTATAGAGCTTGTTATAAAGCTTTCCTAGCTGAAGGTTTTCAATTTCTTGCTGTTGGAGCATTACCCAGATGGTCGCGATTTCCTCTCGCTTAGTTTTCAGCACATGAGGAAAGACAATCTGAGCAATGGGCTTGTTTTGAGGCCAAGTCGTTAATTGGCACGCTTCGTCAGGTGAAAGCGCTTCAGGATCTCGCACCCGTGCTACCACTGGGCGCTTTAATAAGGCTTCCCCGATGCGTTGGCTGATTTGGCGAGTCGCGTTATAGCGCTGCTCTAATGGTTCTAGCGCTCTCAACACTTCGCCCACAGTTTGCGGACGATCGTTGGCTGATTTGGCTAAACAACTCATTACAAGGCTTTCTAAAACCTTAGGAACCTTCAGATTGGGATTAACAGTTTCAAAACTGCGCGGGGTCTGAAAGTGATGAGTTTTATACCAACTGCCGAAGGAATGAGTTTCTGCTTGCAGTGGCATCTTGCCTGTGAGCATCTCAAACAGCATCACCCCTAAACTGTAGATGTCTGAGCGAGAATCTAGCTCTTTGCCCTCCATCTGCTCAGGAGATGAATAGGCGAGAGTGCCCATAAACGAACTGGTCTGATTAGCATCGGCTTGCAGAATTTTGGCAATGCCAAAGTCTAAAATCTTGACCAGTTCGCCCCAACTGGGATCTTGGCTGACCAGGATATTGCTTGGTTTAATATCGCGGTGAATGATTGGGTAAACCGAGCCATCGATCGCGATGCCCTGGTGGGCGCACTGAAGACCCTGACAAATCTGACGAGCGGTGCTAAGAAATCTGGGTAGGGGAAGGTTTTGAGTCGTGATCACTTCGCTGAGGCTATAACCCTGCAAATATTCCATCACATAGAAGGGCACCCCCTCGTCATTGACTCCGTAGTCCATAACTCGAATGATGTGCATACTCTTGGTGCTGAGCAGTGCCGAGGTGCGAGCCTCACTGCGAAAGCGCTCGCGCATTCTCGGAGTCAGCAAAGTCTGTGCCAAAAACTTGACGGCGACAATGACTCCGCCCAGCAACACATCTTCAGCTCGATAAACTTGCCCCATTGCACCGCGACCTATCAACTCTAGTAGCCGATAGCGATTAGTCAATAGGGATTCGCTTTTAGAGTCTGCCATTGAAGGTGAACGATTCTGCACAGGGAGAAGGGGGATAGTGCTAAGTTTGACCGTCAGACTGGGTCTGTTACTCTATTGTAGAAGTTGAGATTTCAATCACCCAGACCAATTGGCGTAAAAAATGATACTAGCTAGTAGCTTCCATTATGGACACGTTAGACTCTAAATTAACGAGAGGTCTCTAGTCTAGCTGTCGTTCTAGAGTTGCTTCCATTGCGCTGGTCAAGTAGTGCCCTGAGAGAATGCCGCTTGAGAGATAGTATTTATTGTCGGTAAGGCGTACCATCGTCTCAAAACCACTGCGGCGTTGACGATCACCGAGCACCCAATAGCGCTGCACGATCGAGTCAGGGGCGACCCACCCTTCTCCTTCGACGCGACCGAGTAAACTATGTTGCAGCACAAAGGTATATCGGCGCTCTCCAGAGTCTAACCGCCCTTTGTATTGAAAGCTGATTTCCTCTCGATCATCATTCGGAAAGACCAGTTTTGTCACCATTGTGAACCAGTCATCTCGGCTCCAGACAACTAGTGTTTTTCCTTTGACGGTAATGGGTAAGCCGTGACGTTCTAACCAGCTTCCTTGAAGTGTCCACCGTCCTGGTTCTATTAAAAAGGTGTGCGTCACAGTGCCATTCCTTACGTCAATTGAGACCGACTAGATGGCTGGCAGATTTTGGGTTTAGCGAAATTATGCCCGAAAGTAAACCAGTGACTCTAATGGCACCTTATGCTATCACGCGAGAGTTTTTACGAGCGTAGTTAATTTCCCCCAAAAGCACAGCCCTTGATGCCCCTGTCGCCTCCGGGGAATTACCAGGAATCTTTCGGTGTCTCCAGTAGGCTAACACCGCAAACGCGATCGCTTCTTTAAAATCTGCACTCAAGCCCACCTCATCAGTGGTCATCACAGGGATATTACCGAGTGCGGACTGCACTCTTTGCTTTAAATACAAATTGCGACTGCCGCCTCCACAGAGCAAAACTTGGTCGGGCATCTGGGGCAGCCACGATCGATAACTATGCACGATCGAGGCTGCCGTCAGTTCTGTTAAAGTCGCCAAAAAATCAGCAGAACTGAGCCGCTGATCAGCAGCATCTGCTAGACAGACGTGCAGATAATCTTGCCCAAAGTGCTCTCGCCCTGTGGATTTAGGAGGCAGTTGTTGAAAGAAGTCTTGCTGAAGCCAACGATCGACCAAGACCTGACACGGCTGTCCGGTAGCTGCCCAGGCACCATCCTGGTCATAGGTTTTTGCCCCTTTCGAGAGGTGCTGAGCGGCAAGGTCGAGCAGCACGTTTCCGGGTCCGGTGTCCCAGCCGAGGACTTTTGAAGAGTGAGGCGTAGAGGTTGCAGGCAGATAGGCTAAGTTGCCAATGCCGCCAATGTTTTGAATGCAGCGATTGTAGATCGGGTGACTGAGCAGCGCTGCATCGACGGGCGGAACGAGTGGAGCACCCTGACCTCCGATCGCGATGTCTGCAACCCGAAAATTACTCACTGTTGTGATGTCGGTTTTGTCGGCGATCGTGGCACCTCGACCCAACTGAAGGCTATAGCCCAATTTATCCTTCATTTTGCCCCTCTCGTCCTTTTCTCTCGGTCGGTGATAAACGGTTTGCCCATGAGAGCCGATTAACTCCGCGATCGGATGCCCAGTTTGAATCGACAGTGCGGCTTGGGCAAATTGGGCAGCGATCGCGTCATCTAATTCTGCTAAATCTGCCATTGATAGAGCCGTCCCCCCACAAACCGCCAGGATTTTTTCTCTCAGGTTTGGGGGATAGGGATAAGTCTCTCCTGCCAAAAGCTGGATAGTGAGATCGTGAACGGTGCCTGAGATTTCAACCAGAGCTGCATCGATTCCATCGACAGAGGTGCCGCTAATTAGACCGATTACTCGCATCAATTCTTTGCTCCTTATCAGATTGGTGCTAGTGGGCTTTGCCTGCGCCCAGATAGAGTTCTCCCACTTTGGGATTGTCGAGCAGGTCAGATCCGCGACCCTCAAAGCGATCGCGCCCCGCTTCTAAAACATAGCCTCGGTCTGCCATCTCTAGGGCTTTACGAGCATTTTGCTCGACCAGGACGATAGCCGTTCCGCTCTGATTGATTTGCTGAATCTGCTCAAAGACGCTGTTGACTAAAATCGGAGAGAGTGCGGCTGAAGGCTCGTCTAGCAACAGCAAACTGGGTTGCAGCATCAAGGCTTTGCCCATTGCCAGCATTTGCCGTTCGCCTCCAGACAGAGTGCCGGCTCGTTGGCGACGGCGGTCTGCCAGACGAGGGAATTTAGAAAAAATCTCGTCTTTGAGGGGCTGTAGTGCGACATCGCGCACAAACGCGCCCATTTCTAGATTCTCTTCAACCGTGAGAGACGGAAAGACATTAGAAATCTGCGGCACGTAGCACATACCTTGACGAACGATCTGATCGGATTTTAGCCCTGCAATGCTTTTGCCCTTAAAGGTGATCGTGCCTTGATTGGGAGCTAACAAGCCGAATACTGCCTTTGCCAGCGTCGATTTCCCGGCTCCGTTAGGACCAATAATTGCGACCAACTCACCTGGATAAACCTTCATGCTGACCCCCTGCAAGATGTTTAGGTCTTTGATATAGCCAGCGTAGACATTTTCAACGTCGAGCAGAGGGGCAGAGTCATTCATAGTGAGCAGGATTATTGAGGAGTGCTTTGCAATTCCGGGCGTTCTTCGGGGACGATCGCGCCTTCAACTGGACAGACTTGCAGACAAATTCCACAGTCGATGCAGGTGGAGAAGTCGATCCAATACCAATCGGTTCCTTTGGTGTTTTTGCCGGGACCTTCGTGAATGCACGCGACGGGGCAGGCATCAACGCAATCTGCAACGCCTTCACATATGTTGGTAACGATCGTATGAGACACGGTAGTTTTTTCCTAAAAGATTTGAGTGAAAGAATTCACTGCGAACGCTTTCTATTATCGCTAAGTCAGGGTTTCATCAACCAGCCCATCGATATCTACCCAAGCGATGTGAGCGATGCCACGACGACGAGCATAGTTCCGAATCGCGTCTTGACTAGCGCCACTCAGATCAAGCTCGACCTGTAGGGGCTGAGTCGATTCTCGCAGCGTTTGGGCGTGAGCAAAGGCGATCGCATGGGTCTGCGAAGTTCCTGACACCACTAACCAATCGCTGGCGGTTGTGTGGTTAGGCAGTTGCCCAGTGGGGAGAAGAATCTGGTGTAGGTGCTCCATTTGCAGTGAGAATCCAATCCCTGGAATGGACTGCCCTTGAGGATGGAAAAGCCCCAAAAGTTGGTCATAGCGACCCCCTTGCCCTAAGACCGTTTGCCCCGATGGAGTGTTGCTAGCCACCTCAAACACGATTCCCGTGTAGTAGTCGAAGGTGCGAATCAGGCTTAAGTCAAGCACGATCGGAAGCTCGATCGTTGAATCTCCCACCCGTAGATTGAGACTTTCTTGCAGCAGTTCGATCAACGATTTGAGGTTATTGACTGATTCTCGCTGAGTGTCATCGAGATCGAGACTGCTAACTCGCTGAATCACATCAGCAGGTTTGCCTCGTAGATCGAGCAGAAGGAGCGCCCGATCGTGTAATTCTGTCGAAAGAGGCAACGACTCTAACGCTATCCGATCGAGCTGAGCGATGGCATAGCGGACTTTATCGCGGAGAACTGCCGGAAAGGGGGAAAGGAGCGATCGAGTCAGTCCCGCTTCCCCTAAAATCAAGCTCCAGGGTGCATGGGGTGAGCCTTTTGGCTGTCCTAGTCCCAAATTGTTTAAACAATCAATCACCAGTAAGAGAATCTCTGCATCGGCTAGTAGCCCACCGCCACCCAGAAGTTCAACCCCCGCCTGATAAAACTCCTGCTGACCACTATGGCTACCTTCTTGAGCGCGACGAAACACATTGGTGTTGTAATAAAGCCGTT
>JBBRMC010000232.1:0-5871 GCA_038231055.1 Leptolyngbyales cyanobacterium | reverse complement strand
GAAAGTGGAATGAAACATTCTCTATAAATTAATGATTACTCACACTACGACCCTAACATTGCCCGAACTAAAGACTGCCATCGTCCGCAATCCCTTAGTGGTCACACCTGATGCGATCGTGACCGAGGCGATCGCGCAAATGAGTAGTGTGCAATCATACGGTAATGCTATTAGACCAACGAATAGCCAATCAGACGATTCGCTAGAGGCGCGATCTAGCTGCATAGTGGTAGTAGAAGACAATCAGGTAGTTGGCATCTTGACCGAGCGCGACGTAGTGCGACTGAGTGCCCAACGACAGCCCCTCGATCGCTTGGCAATGCGGCAGGTGATGACCCATCCTGTAGTCACTCTGCGCGAGTCTGCCTTTGCCGATTTATTTTTTGTCGTCAATCTGCTCCAACATCACCAGATTCGCCATTTGCCCATCCTGGATCAGCAGGATCGCTTAGTGGGGTTGGTGACTCATGAGAGTGTGTGCCAAATCGCTCGATCGCTAAATCTGCTGCGGTTACGTCAGGTAGTAGAGGTGATGACCCATGAGGTAGTTTGTGCGGCATCAGATTGTTCTATATTGACGATCGCTCAACTCATGGCTGAGCACTGCGTCAGTTCCGTCATGATCATGAAACCCAATGGCAACCCTATGCGATCCCGGCAAATTCCGGTAGGGATTTTGACTGAGCGGGATCTGGTGCAGTCTCAAGCATTGGGCTTGAACTTAGAATCCTGTCTGGCTGCGACGGTGATGAAGACACCGATCTATGAGATCACGCCAGAGGAGTCGCTGTTGAAGGCACAGCAGATCATGGATCAGCGGTTTGTCCGTCACTTGGCAGTCACAGGTCAGCCAAGAGAGCTAATGGGCATCGTCACCCAAACCAACGTTCTGCAAGCTCTTAACCCATCAAATCTATACAAGATGGCAGAAAACTTGGCGGAAAAAGTGGCGCACTTAGAGGCAGAAAATGTGGCGTTGCTAAAAAGTCACACCCTTGAGATAGAGCAGCAGGTGGAAGCTCGGACAAAGCGCTATGCCACCTTGGCGGCGGCTCCGGTAGGAATCTTTCGGACTGATGCTGCGGGCAACTGCACCTACCTCAACGATCGCTGGTTTCAGATTACCGGGCTTCCCCTACAAGTCTCTATGGACGAAGGATGGCAGCAAGCACTGCACTCCGAAGATCGCAGCCGAGTTGCCACCGAATGGTATCAGGCTGTTCAAGAAGGTCGCCCTTTTGAACTTGAATACCGCTTTCAACATCCTGATGGTAGGGTGGCGTGGGTCTATGGGCAAGCTGTTGCCGAACGGGACGAAGTAGGAACTGTGCTCAGCTATGTAGGAACCCTTACAGACATTAGCGATCGTAAGCGATCGGAAGAGGCACTCCAAAAAAGTGAAGCCCACCAGCGAGCTTTAATTAGCGCCATTCCCGACTTAATCATGCGGATGAACCGAGCGGGAATATATCTGGAATTTGTAGCAACTCCCAACTTTTATGTGATAGGTCATCTACCTGATATTGTAGGAACCCATACAGGTGCTAACCTGCCTTTTGATGTGGCGCAGAAACGCCTGAAATTCATTCAATTGGCGTTAGAAACAAACTCTATTCAAATTTATGAACAGGACTTCTCTATTGAAGGCAGAACGCAGTTTGAGGAGGTGCGGATTGTTCCCTATAGCGAAGACGAAGTGCTGGTTTTAGTGCGCGACATCAGCGATCGCAAGCAAGCCGAATTTGCTCTCCAACAAAGCGAAGCCAAAAGTCGAGCTGTGTTAGCAGCCATTCCTGATCTGATGTTTCGGGTTAGGGCTGATGGAGTCTATTGCGGGTATGTCACCTCGCATCGAGACTTTGGGATGCTAGCTCCAGAGATTGATCCTACGAATCAGAAGATGACTGATATATTGCCAGCAGAGCTTGCCGAGCGACAGTTGCATTATTTGCAGAAAGCCTTACAAACGGGTGAGTTGCAGGTGTATGAGCAACAAGTTCAAGTGGCTGATCGTCTCCAGTACGAAGAAGTTAGAGTCATCAAGAGTGGCGAGGATGAAGTCCTCTTTATGGTTCGTGATATCAGCGATCGCAAGCAAGCAGAAGCCGCTCTGCGATGTCTAATAGAAAGCACTGCCTCTGTTACAGGCAAAGACTTCTTCTCAACGTTGGCACAGCAATTAATGCTGACGCTAAAGGTGCAACAGGTCTTAGTGACCAAACTTCTAGGGGATCATCATCATCTGCAAACACTGGCGTATTGGAAAGAGGGCGCGCTGCAACCAGAGATCACGTTTGCCCTGGCAGATTCCCCCTGCTCCAAGCTCGCGATCGAGCAAGGACAGTTCTATTGTTCTAAAGGACTACAACAACGCTTTTCTGAATACCCCTTCATTCAATCCTTTCATGCAGAGAGCTATCTGGGTATTCCGATTAAAAGCACCACGGGTCAGACACTTGGCAATCTCTGCATTCTAGACAACAAGCCGATGGAAAACATTCAGTGGGCAGAGGCATTTTTACGCATCTTTGCCCTGAGAGCAGCCGCAGAGTTAGAACGGCAGCAAGCCACTGAAGCGTTGGAACAACTGAACCAGGAGTTGGAAGCACGGGTCGAACAACGCACCTCTGCTCTCCGCACTAGTGAAGCAAACCTCAGCGCTATCTTTAACCAAGCGGCAGTCGGAATGAATCTGGCAACATTAGATGGACAGTATGTAAAAGTCAACCAAAAAATGTGTGCCATTTTAGGCTACACCCAGGAAGAGTTTTTGACTAAGAATTTCAAGGATCTTTTTCATCCGGAAGAGGAGAACAAGGGGCAAGCAGAACGACAACAACTGCACGCTGGAGCCATCGATTCCTTTTCCATCGAAAAGCGCTACTTGCACAAAGACGGTAGTGCAGTTTGGATCAATCTCACGGTTTCTCTAATCTACAAGCCATCGGGTGAACCAGCTTATTCGATCGGAGTCGTGAAAGAGATTGGTGATCGCAAGCAAGCCGAGAAAACTCTCAATCGTCAGTTGGCGTTGATCGAGGCTTCGATCGACGGCATTATCATGTTCAATCCTAACGGCGAATGTACTTACCTAAATGAAGCCCACGTCAAACTATTTGGCTATGACTATGCTGAAGAACTACTAGGTAAATCCTGGCAAACACTTTGCTCACCAAGTGAGTTGGATCGCGTTAAACAAGATATTTCTCCCAGGTTAGTTGAGACACGGGCTTGGCGGGGAGAAGCGATCGCAGTTCGGCGCGATGGCAGTACGTTTGATAACGAAGTGTCCCTTACCCTGACCCCCACGGGAGAAGTGATTTGTGTGTGTCGCGATATCAGCGATCGTAGACAGGCTGAACAGGCATTGCAACAAAGTGAAGAGCAATTTCGCACCGTCTTTGATTATGCGCCCGTTGCTATTAGCTTAGCTAGAGTAGACGACTATCAAATCTTTAGAGTCAATGCGGCTCATTATCAGCTATTTGGTTACAGCGATGCTGAGTTAGCAACAATGTCATTTACAGACTTTGCGGCTCCAGACGACGCAGACCAACAGATCGAACACGTTAGGCAAATGGTCAGGGGTGAGATTCCTGGCTTTCAAATGGAGAAGCGATTGATCAAGAAAAATGGCGAGGTGATTTTAACCAACATGACCATTGCGCTAGTTAAGGATCAAGAGGGGTGTCCGCTTTATAGCATGGCGATGATGGAAGATATCACCGAGCGCAGACAAGCAGAATTAGAGATCATTCGCAACCGCGATCTACGAGAAGCCATTTTTAACGAATCAACCGATGCAATCTTTCTGGTGAATGCAGAACCCTCCATCACGATCGACTGCAACCGTCGTGCCGTAGAGTTATTTGAAGCGTCGGCTAAAGACGAGTTGTTGCAAATTGCAGGTCATACACTACAACGCCACCAGTTTACAGACGAAGAACTAGAATTAATTTCTCAAGAAATAGCAGATAAGGGTCTTTGGAGTTGCGAAGTTGAATACATCACCCGTAAAGGCAACTCATTTTGGGGTAACCTATCAGCAAAGCAAGTTAGCGTTGCAGGGCGAGTGATGAATTTGGTGCATGTGACTGATATCAGTGAGCGAAAGCAGTCAGAACTATTGTTAAAAGCGCAGCAGGAGTTCCTCCGTCGTCTCATTGATACCGTCCCCAATTTGATTTTTGTAAAAGACTGGAAAGGGCGATTTACGCTTGTGAATCAGGCGACTGCCAATGTTTACCAATCTACGATCGAAGACCTTGTTGGCAAAACAGATGCCGATTTCAATTCAAACCTGGAAGAACTTGAGCGATTTTCGGCAGTAGACCAAGAAGTGATGGCTGCAATGACGACAAAGGTTTTAGAACAAACGGTTACCTCTCCCAATGGCAAACAGTCATATTTTCAAACCATCAAGACCCCGATTATGTCTGCCGATGGCGAATCTAGAGAGATTTTGGGAGTCGCAACCGACATTAGCGATCGCAGACAAATAGAAGAACACCTGCGGAGAAGCGAAGCGTATCTACTTGAGGCACAACGCATTGCCCATGTTGGAAGCTGGGAGTTTGATATGGTAACCCGAAAAATTACCTGGTCAGCAGAAACCTTTCGGATCTTTGGACGTGATACTACCCAACAAGAGCCAACCTATGAAGAGCTAGCTCAGTATATCCATCCCGACGATCGAGATGACTACACAGCAACCTTGCGACAGACGCTCGATCAGGGGCATCTGTTTGAACTGGAGCATCGAGTTCTGCAACCCGATGGTTCTGTTAGGCACGTGCTGACAAAGGGGCAGCCTATTTTGGATCAAACCGGGGGTAAGCTGTTCAGTTTTCTGGGTACTGTTCTAGACATTACAGACCGCAAACAGTCTGAGGAACAGTTGCGACAAACCAATGAGCAACTTGCTCGCACTACTCGCCTCAAGGATGAATTTCTCGCCAACATGAGCCACGAACTCCGCACTCCCCTCAATGCCATTTTGGGCATGACCGAGGGGCTGCAAGATCAAGCCTTTGGCACAGTCAACGAGCGGCAAGTCAAAGCATTACAAACGATTGAGCGCAGTGGCTTTCATTTGCTGGAGCTAATCAATGACATTCTTGACATCGCTAAGGTCGAAGCGGGTCAGTTAGAGCTAGATATCATGCCTACCGCCGTGATGTCGCTCTGCCAATCGAGTCTGGCATTTGTTAAGCAGCAAGCGCTCAAAAAACGCATTCAGTTAGAGATTAAACTGCCTCCCAATCTGCCCGACTTATCTGTAGATGGACGACGCATTCGCCAAGTTTTGATTAACCTGCTCAACAACGCGGTTAAGTTTACGCCAGACGGGGGACGCATCACTTTACAAGTCAGCCATTATCAACCCCCTGCCGCCCCAGAATCTGCTGATTCTCCACTCCAAACATTCCTGCGGATTGCGGTCATTGATACAGGCATTGGCATCGCCCCAGAACATATTGATAAGTTGTTTCAGCCCTTCATTCAAATTGATAGTGCCCTCAATCGCCAATATCAGGGGACGGGCTTAGGACTTGCCTTAGTGAAGCGCATCGTCGAACTCCACGGTGGACAAGTGGGACTAACCAGTGAAGTAGGGGCGGGCAGTTGCTTTACGATCGACCTTCCCTACGTTGTTATACCGTTCTCACCTGAACTAAAAACCCAGCTAGAACCCATTACTGCCCCTAGCAAGCTAGCAGGAGCATCCCCTTTGATTTTGTTGGCAGAAGATAACGAAGCTAGCATCATTATGGTGTCGAGCTATCTAAGAGCAAAGGGCTATCAGGTTCTTTTAGCCAAAAGTGGACAGGAGGCAGTCGCTCTAGCTCAGGCTAAGATCCCTAACTTGAT
>JBBRMC010000231.1:0-5872 GCA_038231055.1 Leptolyngbyales cyanobacterium | reverse complement strand
TCGCGTCGATCCTGCCCGAACTAAAGCAACGGGTGGATCGGGGTTGGGTTTAGCGATCGCGCAAGCCATTATCGAAAATCATCACGGAACGATTCAAATCGAGAGCCAGGTCGGTCGAGGCACTACGGTTACGGTGACGTTTCCCCAGCACTCTCAAGAAATGGCGAGTTAAACCTCAACCAGTTGCGATTCTGGTTCCTCAATCTCTTGCCAACCGGATTGGGCTAATCGCTCGATCGCCAAATCAATCAACGCTAATCCCTGGCTGACATTTTCAACTAAGCTGAGTTTTCCGCGCAAATCGGCAGCACCGTCAAACCCTTTCGCGTACCAGGTCATGTGTTTTCGGGCTTGTCTAACTCCCCGATCGCCCTTGTATTCCCACAGCATTTGCAGATGCTCACGGGCGCATTCTAAACGCTTGATCGGGGTGGGTTTTGATCGCTCAATTCCAGTTTTCAAAAAGTGATCGACTTCGCCAACTAAGAATGGATACCCCAGCGTTCCACGAGAACACATCACGCCATCGGCTCCAGTTTGCTCTAAGCATTTAACAGCAGCTTCAACTGAGAACATATCGCCATTGGCAATCACTGGGATTGAGAGAATCTCTTTCACCCGTCCAATCCATTCCCATTTGGCAGGTCCGTTGTAGCCTTGGGCGCGAGTCCGCCCGTGAACGGTGATCATTTTTGCTCCCGCCGCTTCCATCCGTTTGGCAAAGTCGAGGATGTTGATTTCCTGATTTGTCCAGCCGATGCGAGTTTTGACGGTCACCGGAACGTTGACGGCATTGACCACAGCCCGCACGATCGCTTCCGCCGTTTCGGGATCTCGCAGCAGAGAAGACCCGCCGCCGTTTTTGGTGATCTTATTCACCGGACAGCCCATGTTAATATCGACCGTATCGGCTCCTTCTGCGACTGCCATCTGTGCAGCTTCTGCCAAAAAATCGGGGCGACAGTCAAAAAGCTGAATGCTAATCGGACGCTCGTTGGGGTCTACCTCCATGATGATTGGCAATTCTTTGACGTAGTGCAACCCTGTCGCGTTCACCATCTCGGTATACATCATCGAGTCGGGCGCATAGCGACGCACCAAACGACGAAACACCAGATCTGTTACACCAGACAGCGGCGACTGCAACACCCGGCTTTTGACCTCAAGATCACCGATTTTGAGCGGGGCAGAGAGTCTAGCTTTGAGACTTGGAGACAGAGAAACCATAATTCACGATCGTATCAATCCATCTTTAGGATAACTGAGATCTTGCCCCAGCCTCTTCATGGCGATGATGTCCCGCCCGTGAATGGAATTCCGGGCTAGCCTTGCGAAGTCCATTGAAATGGACTGAATTGCCTCAAACCCTCGTTCAGTCCCTTGAGGGGACTTCGCACCGTTAGACCGTGTTCAACCACGGGCGGGACACCATCGCCGTGAAGAGGCGGGGCAAGATCTCAGTGAACCCATTTCGTTATTGCTCAAAAGCGAGGGGTGTATCAGATCGAGATACACCCTTCATCAAAACGAGGCGGACTACTTCGCAGGTTTAAGTGCTAACACCGCTTCAAATTGATTCGTTGTTTTATCGGTTGGGGTGGTTGTGCTACCAATTCCTTTAATCGAATTTAGAATTGCGGTGGTTTCCGGCTTCATGGCTGATTTTTGAGAAACTGGCGTTACCTTGTTTATCAACGTCATGGTTTTTTCCATATCCATGTAAAAGTAACCAATGTTTTGCTTGGGCAGAGAAGCAGTCACCGCCTTGAAATTATCGCTGGTGTCTAAAGAAGGATTGGGTTGACTAGATAGGGTCGTCACCAATTGATCACCCATTGCAATAAACACCGTGTTGTCATCTAACCAGCCATGACCCAAAAGAGCACCTTGAGGGGTTTTCCATTCAGTCACTTTTTTACCGTTGATATCACGTTGAGCGATCGTCAGAGATTGACTCTTAGCAAGCGTGTCCAGCTTACTCAACGTTGCATCGGCAGTTTTACGATCGCTGGTGTTAAACACCATTGCCCCTCCAAATCCAAGCTGCGCCATCATGCCTTGATCGAGGGGCATCATGCCGATCGCAAACTCGCCATTCATCCAGCTAAAAATGTCGGTATCGAGGTCAAGCCCAACCATTTGGCTCCCGCTTCTCATCGCGTCAACCACTTGCTTCACTTGGGGGCTGTCTTTGGCTTGTGCTGTCATCTGGCTCCAATAAGAGCTAAGGTTAGCCCCTGACACGAGCGCAAAGGTGTCGGTTGGAAACCGGGCAACCACTTTGCCAGGAGAAGTCTGGTAGTCGATCGCGGTTTTTGGGTCAACCATCATCGCCCCTTTAAGGCGCAACCCAACATCATCAATGCTGACGGTGCCGACCACAGATTTGACTCGCTTTAGCTGCTCTAGCGTTGAGGTGTCCATCGGGGTGCCAGTGCTGTTCATAGATTGCACCATTCCGGCATAGTCAGGTAGATAAAAGCGGACAACAGGAGCGTCTCCATTGCTGGTTAGGGAGGCTTGCGGCGTGGCTTCTAGCTTGGTTGCAAACGAGGAACTGCCTTTGAGGGTGTCGATCGACTGTTCGATGGCTTGTTTGTTAGACGACAGCATGAGATAAGACTCTTTGAGCACTGCTGCATACATGGGCTTTTTGCTTTTCTCGCCCGCGAGTTCATTAATTTTGACCCCTTTATAGTCAGTCTCAGTGCTCTTGATCTTGGCACCACTCTTAACCTTGTTAGCAAAGTTCAGGGCACTCGTCTTATCTTTAATGGCGATCGCGACTACCACATCTGGCTCTTTAACATTGGCGCTAGGCATGACTGCCATCATCAGATTGCCTACCCAAGGCTTGAGATCTTTGTCTGCGTCAACGCTCGTTTCGGTCAGCATTTTTTGCTGGAATTCTTGAAAGCTTTTATTAACCGCTTGTTGAGCCTCTGGGGTGCCAAACTGTTTTAACTTTGCCCAGTTTTTCTCATCTGTGGACACAAAAGCTGCCATATAAGCCTGATTAGGAATGACTTTGGCGATTCCTAAAGGGGTGGCACTATCTCCGGTTGCCCCATTGAAATAAAAGTATCCTGCCACGCCGCCTGCGAGAGCAGTTACCGCCACAGCAGGCAGAATTAACTTTTTAATAGACATCTTAGGTTCCTCAACGTTCTAACAATGATTACGGCTGAATTCAACTTCACCCTGACACTCGGCAAATGCGGACGAATGAATCAGGCAGGGGCAAGATCGTAGAGTTCCCCGCAAGGTTGGGGTTAGCGCAGTCAAGGGTTTCAAACGTATGAGGTGATTCTTGCTGAAGTTGCGCTGGGCAAGATGCTATCACTCAGACGCGATCGTATTTGCACTTAAGCAGAGGATGATCGAGCGTGAGTTGTCCGTTGCGGTTGACTCAGGGTGACTAAGGTTCAGGAGACTCAAACTCAGTCAGAATGTCACGTACATCTGCAACAGTGACATCAGAACGATCGGACTTAGAGTAAAGCGTGACCAAAACAATGCGATCGCTCAATTGCAAATAGTAAATAGCGCGATATCCAGCGCTCTTGCCTTTCTGAATGTCACTATTTTTGAGCCTGACTTTGAAGACCGTATATTCCATGCTTGGAATGCGATCGCCGGGAAGTTCTCCGGCTTGAAGCTGGTCGATTAAGGGTTGAATATCTTGTCGAACGTGACGATATCGCTTTGCTAGAGTGCGGAGGTCTCGCTGAAATCTGCGGGTAAGTGCAATTTCGATAGCAGGTGGATCAGTCGGCATCGATCCCGTCCCACAGTTGCGAGAGGGGAAGAGTTTGCCCGGTGAGAGCTTCATGCAACCCTTGGCGCAAACCTTCTAAAACTTCTGCGGTAGGCGTGTCGTCAGGATCAATATCGTCTTCTAACAGCACAATGACTCGAACGCGATTGTGTTTGTGTTGGAGCAGAGGATGATCGAGCGTGAGTTGTCCGTTGCTGTCGATCGTGCCTGTGACTTCAAGGAATTGGCGAGGTTGATTTAGGGGTTCCATTCGGGTCTGTTTCTGATGCTTCGGGTTCTGATTAAAATTATTTCACGTCTTCGGAGACTCCTTCGAGAAAGGCGATGAAGCCTTTACCCCAGGGATTTTGTTCTGCAAAGTGTTCTCCAACTTTGAGGGCTGCTTTTTTGCCGCCATTATAAAGTCGTTTGAGACTCATGAGATCTTGCCATTGCGGAAGTTGCTTGGCTTTGATCTCGGTGAATTCTGCATCAATGATTCTGAGTGCCTGTTGCTCGTTTTCTACGAACGTATATTTTTGCTCTAAGGTGCGAATGATTTGCACGATCGCATCGAGGGCAGCTTCGGAAGAGCTTTGAGCCTGGACTTGTTTGCCGATGACAGTGCCAGAATTGGTTTCGATGATTTGATTAGTATCGGTTGTGATGTTGTACTTTGAGGACTCAGACATTAGTGTTCTCCAGTTGATTGATGGCTCGATTCTGGGTTGGGCTGAAATTGCTCGATCACAGATTGAATTTCCTCAGCAGTGACATTGGCGTGATCGGACTTGGCGTAGATGAAGAGTAAGAGGACGCTTTCGGGAGAGAGGCTTTGATAGATGACCCGATAGCCGCCGCTTTTGCCTTTGCGGATGTCGCTGTTTCTAACGCGGACTTTGAAGACAGTGTAGCCTGTGCCTGAAATTTGGTCGCCTAGCAACTCTCCGGCTTGAAGCTGGTCGATTAGGCGTTGAACATCCGATCGAATCTGACGATAGCGTTTGATGAGTTCGCGAATTTGACTTTGGAATTCTTTGGCAGCCAAAACTTGAACGAGGGGCGCATCAGTCATCAATGCCGTCCCAAAGCTGTTCGACGGGAATGACTCGACCTGCCTGTGCATCTACTATTGCTCGGTGAAGTCCCGCTAGAATTTCGGCTTTGGTCATCTCATCGGGATCAGGCTGCTCGACCATTTGCTGAAGGGATTCGAGGATGAGGAATTCGATCGTGGTGTTGAGCTGGGTTGCTCGATCGCTGAGTTGTTGTTCGAGGTCGTCAGGGATGTGGATAGTGAGGGGCTTTGTCATGGGATGTCTCCTTTATTAATCATTCTGACTGTTTAGCAATCACTTCACCATCGTTCTTTTCAACAATTTGAGCGACTTCGGTTATGATTTTATGCCCTGCAATTTTATCACCAGCCATTTTATCTCCCGCAATATAATCACCTTGAACGATGATCTGTGGTTGCTGTTGTGAGACTAAATCACGCGTGCTTGATTCTGTGGCGATCGATCTCTCTGTCGAAGTCACCGGTGAAGCATTGTAGCGTTTGCAGCGATTTTGGATGGCGGTTAGGGCAGCGATCGTTTCGAGATCCACGAAACTTTTGTCTTTCAAGCATTGCTTAAGTTGATCGATCGTTTCCACTGAACCGACTTTACCTAACGCATCAGCTACATTCATCCTACAAACATCACAGTCTTTATCTTCGAGTCGTTTGATTAAAGCTGGAATGGCGGCTTCTGAGCCGATTCCACCTAGTCCAACGGCTGCAGCTGAACGCACTTCAGCATTCCTATCCTCAAGCAGTGTGATTAATGGTGAAACAGCATCTTCTGAACCGATTTTATCTAGCTCAAAAGCTGCAAGCAACCGCACAATATAATTTTCATGTTGAAGTCGTTTGATTAAAAAGTCAATGACACCTTCAAGTGTAGTAGCATCTTTTGAAAGAATTTTAATTACTGCTTCATCCGCAATCCAGCACACATTAGGGTTTTTGTGACAACGAAGTTTGACCAAGGCTGAAATAGCATCTTCTGAGCCGATTTTACCCAACGCAGCAGCAGCACTCGCGCACACCTCAGAATTTTCATCTTCAAGCCG